>JAABTX010000006.1 GCA_011389655.1 Thioalkalivibrio sp. | reverse complement strand
GGTCAGCGTTCTGGTGTTTTTCTAGCAGGCACCTGCAGATCAGCGTTCTTCGGAATCGCTCCGGAGATCCTGGCGGCGTCCGGCGTCCGTCACTAATCCTCTCTTCATCGCCACGCCCGTTTCGTCATCGTGCGCGCGGATGCGGCCGTCGCGCCGGGGAACCCGGGCCTGGGGCCCGGCGATCGACCCGGCGCCCGGTTCCGTCCCCCTGGTGCCTGCCGCTTCGCGCGTCCCGCAAAGCTCCGGTGAGCGGCGCATTTCCGCGCACCGCCGCGTGCGCGATCGTGAGCCGGTCAGATCGCCTGTCCCCGGCCGCGGCGGTCCCGGGCTCCTGCCGGCAGCCGTGTCCGGCAGGCGGAGCAGGCCCGTGCCTGGCGGGGATCCTTTCCGTGACCTCTACAGGAGAAGTGCCTTCCCATCGGCTATAAAGAACGGTTGTGTCGCTGTCCGTTCCCGTCTGGTTCATCTCGATGCGCTGGTTCCTGACGATTCTTCTGCTGTTGATGACAACCCCGGGTTGCGCTGAGCAGGCCAGCGCCCTGGCAGGGTTCGGTCCGGTCGAGACCGGCGATCTGGACGTGATAAGGGAGCGGGGGAGCCTGCGCGTCATCGTGCCCGGGACCGCCCTCGGGGAACCATCGCTCCCCCGGCAGGGCTCGCCGATGGCACAGCAGCGAGATCTCGCGGAGGCCTTTGCGCGTTCCCTGGGGCTGCGCATGGAGCCGGTTCCGGTCTTCCGCCTGGGTGAGATGCTCCCGCTGCTAGAGGATGGGCGGGCCGACATCGCTGCCGCCAATCTCACGGTCACGCCCGCACGGCAGGAACTGGTGGACTTCTCCCTGCCGGTCGATCATGTGCGCGAAGTGGTGCTGGTGAGCGCGGGGAACGATGACATCCAGTCGCTCGAGGACCTGGCTGGACGGACCGTGATGGTGGACCGGGCGAGTTCGTTCTGGCACACGCTGAACGTGCTGAGGGAGCAGCACCCGGATATTCACGTGCTCCCGCCCCCCGATCACTTCGACGACGAGTCCACCCTCGACATGATTGCCAGCGGGCAGATCGACGCGACCGTGCGCGACAGCAACATCGCCGCGATGTACCTGGGCTACCGGGACGACATTCGAATGGCCTTTGCCCTCGGGGAGCGGCGATCGATCGCATGGGCGGTACGGTCCGGCGCGCCGGAACTGCGCGCGGCCCTGGACCGGTTTCTGACCATCGAGAAGCTGACCCGGCCGCGCGAGGCCCGCTACGTCGGCGATCTGCCCGAGCTGCAGGAGCGGCGCCGGCTGCGTATCGTGCTGCCCAATACGGCGGCCTCCTATTATCTCTGGCGTGGGGAACTGGCCGGCTTCGAATATGAACTCGCACGCCGTTTCGCCGAGGAGCACGGCATGCGGCTCGAGGTGGTGGTCCCGCCCGACACGGACGGGCTGGTCGAGTGGCTGGAGGAGGGTCGCGCCGACGTGGCCGGCGGGTTTCTGGAGCCGAGCGGCCCCGAAGACGCGGGGATCCGCTTCACCAACCCCTGGCACCACGCCCGGCCGTATCTGATCAGCCGGGACGACGCACCGGCGATCACCGATTGGGACGGCGTCGCGGGCAGTACGGTCGCGGCGCTTGCGGGCGGCACCCTGTGGGCCGAGCTGGAGGCGCGTGCGGGCGAGCACGACTTCGAGCTGGTGGCACTGCCGAGCGTCGGAGGCGACATCGAGGACCTGGTCAACCGGCTGGTCGCCGGCGAGTTCGACCACGCGGTGGCCGAAAGCCACCTGCTGTCCATGGAGATGGCGCGCCGCGACGACATACAGAGGCAGTTCGAGGCGGGCTCGCCGGTGGCGCATGGCTGGGCCGTACGTTCGACGGATGGCGAGCTGCTGGAGGCGCTGAACGAATTCGTCCGCAAGGAACACCGAAGCGCCTTCTACAATATCCTCTACCGCCGCTATTTCGAGGACGAGCGCCGGATCCGCCGCCAGCTTGACGAACGGATCCATTCGGCCGGTCAGCTTTCCCCCTGGGATGACCTGGTCCGACGCTATGCTGCGGCACATGGTTTCGACTGGCGGTTGATCGTCGCGCAGATTTACCAGGAGAGCCGTTTCGATCCGGCGGCGCGTTCCCCAATGGGGGCGGCGGGCCTGATGCAGCTGATGCCGCGTACTGCGCAGCAGGTCGGAGTGGAGGACCTCGACGATCCGGCCGAGAGCATTCGCGGAGGGATCCTCTATCTCGACTGGGTCCGGCAGCAGCTGCCCGAGGATCTGCCGGTCGCGGACCGGATCTGGTTCACGCTGGCCGCATACAATGCCGGTCTCGGACACGTGATGGACGCACGCCGGCTGGCCGGACAGAAGGGCTGGGACCAGGACCGCTGGTTCGACAATGTCGAGAATGCGATGCTCCTGCTGTCGCAACATCCGTATTATTCGCAGGCACGTCACGGCTACGTGCGGGGCAGCGAGCCCGTCGCGTACCTCAACAGCATCAGCTCGAGGTTCATGGCCTACGTGCAACTGACCGAGGATCAGGCTACGTTCACCGACGGGAACGGAAGACCGTCCCCCGGGGAAGAATTCGCAGAAACCGTCCGCTGAGGAGAAGGCAATGAGTTGGGTAATCGATCTGGCCGCACTGACAATGAACGACGTGGCCCAGGTGGGCGGCAAGAACGCGTCGCTGGGCGAGCTCCTGGGCAACCTCGCCGAGGCGGGCGTCCAGGTGCCCGGCGGTTTTGCGACCACCGCCGACGCCTTCCGCGCCCATCTCGCACAGAACGGCCTGGATCAGCGCATCAAGGCCCGGCTGGCCGGGCTGGACATCGATGACATCCAGGCCCTGCAGACCGCCGGCCGGGAGGTGCGGGCCTGGATCGAGGAGGCCGCTCTGCCCGAAGAGCTCGAGATGATGGTGCGCGAGCACTATGCGACGCTGGGTCCGGACGCTCCGGTGGCCGTGCGGTCCTCGGCGACGGCGGAGGATCTCCCGGAGGCCTCCTTTGCCGGCCAGCAGGAGACCTTCCTGAACGTGCGCGGTATCGACGAGGTGTTGTCCGCGCTGCGCAAGGTCTTTGCCAGCCTCTACAACGACCGGGCGATCGCCTACCGCGAGCACAACGGATTCGCGCACGACGAGGTGGCGCTGTCAGCGGGCGTGCAGCGCATGGTGCGCTCGGACGTGGGCTGCAGCGGCGTGATCTTCACCCTGGACACCGAGACCGGATTCCGCGACGCCGTCTTCATCACCGGCGCATGGGGGTTGGGGGAGACCGTCGTGCAGGGGGCCGTAAACCCGGACGAGTACCAGGTCTACAAGCCCGGGCTGCGCGCGGGCAAGCACGCGATCATCGGGCGGACCCTCGGGAGCAAGGCGATCCGGATGGTGCTGACCGAGGGCGGCGGGACGCGCATCGAGGACACGCCGGACGAGCTGCAGTCCCGCTTCTGCCTGAGTGACGAGCAGGTTCACACGCTTGGCCGCTATGCGATCGCGATCGAGGAACACTACGGGCGCCCGATGGACATCGAGTGGGCCGAGGACGGCGAGACCGGCGAACTGATGATCGTCCAGGCCCGGCCGGAGACCGTCGAGAGCCGGGTCGAGGTCGGGGTCAGCGAGACCTATCGCCTCGCGCCCCATGATCGGACGCCGCTGGCCACCGGCCGCGCGATCGGCGGACGCATCGGTTCCGGGGTGATCCGGGTGGTGGATTCGCCGAACGCGATGCACACCGTGCAGCAGGGCGACATCCTCGTCGCCGACATGACCGACCCGGACTGGGAGCCGATCATGAAGCGGGCCTCGGCCATCGTTACCGACCGCGGTGGCCGGACCTGCCATGCGGCCATCATCGCCCGCGAGATGGGCATTCCGGCGGTGGTCGGCTGCGGCAATGCCACCGAGGTGCTGACCGACGGCATCGACGCGACCGTTTCCTGCGCCGAGGGTGACGACGGTCATGTCTATGAGGGCAGGATCCCGTTCGAGGTGCAGCGGACCGGCGCCGCTGACCTGCCGCCGTTGCCGGTCAAGCTGATGCTGAACGTGGCCAATCCGGGGCGTGCCTACACCTTCTCGCGGCTGCCGCATGCCGGTATCGGGCTGGCGCGCCTGGAGTTCATCATCAACAGCCACATCGGGATCCACCCGCTGGCCCTGCTCGACTACCCGAACGTGCCGTACGAGGTGAAGAGCGAGATCGCCAGCCGGATCGCCGGGTTCGACAGCCCGGTGGAATTCTTCGTGCGCAGACTGAGCGAGGGTATCGGCACCCTGGCGGCCGCCTTCGCGCCGGAACCGGTGATCGTCCGGTTGTCCGACTTCAAGAGCAACGAATACGCGCACCTGATCGGGGGGCGGGCCTACGAGCCGGAAGAGGAAAACCCGATGCTCGGCTTCCGGGGTGCCTCGCGCTACCTGGCGGATTCATTCCGTCCCGCCTTCTCGCTGGAGTGCCGTGCCCTGAAGCGCGTGCGCGAGGACATGGGGCTCGACAACGTCCAGGTGATGGTGCCGTTCGTGCGCACCCTGGACGAGGCCAGAGGGGTGCTGGCGGTGCTCGAGGAGGAGGGCCTGAAACGGGGCGAGAACGGGCTCAAGGTGGTGATGATGTGCGAGATTCCGTCCAATGCCCTGCTTGCCGACCAGTTCCTCGATCTGTTCGACGGCTTCTCGATCGGCTCGAACGACCTGACCCAGCTGACACTCGGCCTCGACCGGGACTCGGGACTGGTCGCGGACGCCTTCGACGAACGCGACGAAGCGGTGAAGGCGCTGCTGTCCATGGCGATTCGTGCCGCCAGGCGGAAGGGTCGCTACGTCGGCATCTGCGGGCAGGGTCCCTCCGATCACATGGATCTCGCCGAGTGGCTGGTGGCCGAGGGCATCGAGAGTATGTCGCTGAATCCGGACTCCCTGATCCCCACCTGGGAGCGGATCGCGGAGAAGCTCGAGCGTGGCTGAACCGGCACGGCCCCAGGTCTATCTGCTCTCGGACGGTACCGGGATCACCGCAGAGACCCTGGCCCGGACCCTGCTCACCCAGTTCGACGGGCTGCAGCCGGGCTGGCACCTGCGTCCGTTCGTGCGCAGTGAGGAGCACCTGGAAGACATCTTCGAACGGATACGCAGCGGCCCGCATCCGGCACTGGTCGTCGCCACCTTCGCCGACGCCACCCTGCGCGCGCAGCTGAGGGACTGTCCGGTCCCGGTGCTGGACATCTTCTCCGACCACCTCGATCAGCTGGAACAGGTCTTCGGTTACAAGGCGGAATCCGTGTCGGGACGGGCCCATGGCATCGGTGACGTGGCCCGTTACGACCGTCGCATCGAGGCCCTGAACTTCACCCTTGCGCACGACGATGGGCTGGCGACCGGTGATATCGGTCACGCGGAGGTGGTGCTGATGGGCGTGTCGCGCTCCGGCAAGACGCCGACCTGCCTCTACCTGGCGATGAACTATGGCATGTTCGCCGCCAACTACCCCCTGATACCCGAGGACCTGGCCGGCGAGACCCGGCTGCCCAGCGCCCTGCGTGGCCTGCGCGGGCGCCTGCTGGGCATGGTGATCTCGCCGAAGCGCCTCGCACACATCCGGGAGTCGCGGCGCCCCGGCAGCCGCTATGCGAGCCTCGCCCAGTGCCGCCAGGAGTGTCTTGCGATCGACGAATTCCTGTACCGCGAACGCATCCCGCGGCTCGAGGTCACCCATCTCTCCGTGGAGGAGATCGCCAGCCGGGTACGTGCACAGCTGGGGTGACATATCTGCACCCGCGAGGATGCCGAATTCCGGACCTGACGGGAGGCGCTGGATCCCGAGCGCATCATCGGGGTCGATACCGGTGACTGTCCCCACACTGGGATCCATGAGGACGCCTCGACGAACCTCGCCGCCGTGGATGACCGCGAGCAGCGCTACCGGGCCCGGAGAGGGAGTGGTCGCCTTCGTGGAGCGCGAGGGCCTGTTCAGGTGAACGTGCAGCGACTTCCTCGCTTGCCGACACAGGACGTCCACGGTGCCCGGGGACATGGCACAGGCCGTCACGCGCCCGGCGGCGCAAAATGGTTGCCGGGGTTGTGCGGGCAACCTATGATCGAATCAGTGACACGCGAAGCCGTATCCTGTCGACTGCAGCAGGCTAACCGAGGGGGAAAGCCGATGGCCAGAGAACCGAAGAAGACCGTAACGAAACCCGCGGCGACGCCGTCCGCGCCAGCGTCCACGAAAAAGCCAGCCCCGGCGGCCAAAAAGGCGCCAGCGCCCAAGGCCGCAAAGCCGGCGAGCGCGTCCGCGAAGAAGCCAGCGGCGAAACCCGCGACTCCGAGAAAGCCGGCCGCGACCACGAAGGCCCCGGCAAGGCCGAGTACCCGCAAGGCCGCATCGAAATCCGCGGTCAGCCCGGAGCAGCGCTACCGTATGATCCAGGACGCGGCCTACTACATCGCCGAGAAGCACGGCTTCACCGGTGACAACCACGCGTTCTGGCTGCAGGCCGAGCAGGAGATCGACTCCAGACTCGCAGCAAAGTAAAGGTAAAGGAAGATGCTGATTTGTCGATATTTCGCTGCGGTACAGGGAAGTGCCGCCGGAATCGAACCCCGCAGGGGTTGATTCTCAAGCAAAGTGCCAATCATCTGTGGAACGCGGCCCGCAAAGAGGCCCAACCCGGAGTCAGGGCTCTAACGGAGCCGCGTGCGGGACAGAAACGCGAGACCTGGCCACCGGGTTTCACGTCGTTCCGGTTGCCCGGGTGCTGAGAGATTGCAGACCGGCTATCGGCTCGGGACTCATCACGTACCGAAGGGGTAGGTCTCCGGAACACGATCGGGTTCCCAGGCTGGGGTCAGGTCCAGCGGCTGCAGCGCCTGGGTGCGATCGATGTGCACCACGCCATCGAACTGCTCGGCGACGCGGGCCTGGAAGTAATGGCTCGCCATCTCGGTCCGGGGTCGGTAGATCACGCCGATTGCGCGCTCGTACAGCGGCCGGCTCAGCGGTCCATCGGTCTCGATGCCGCGCGTTGGCAGAAAGAAGTCACCGCCCACCTGATGGAAGAGCTGCTCCACGCTGCCTTCGATCGCCGGCCGAACCGACTTCAATTCGACCGGGGCATCCCAGTCCGATGCCGCGGCCACCGTGCCTTCAAACGTGGTGAAGCCGATCAGCACGGCGTCGCTCCCAACCGTCTCGCGGATCATCTGCCCCACATTCAGCTCGCCACGGGTGCCCATGCTGGTCGCTCGGGCATCGCCGATGTGCGAGTTGTGTTCCCAGACAACGATCCGGCCGGCCCGGCCCTGTTCGCGCAGGTGCCGACGCAGCTCGGTCAGTGTCTTGCTCATGTGGCGGTCGCGCAGGTTCCAGGTGTTCCTGCGACCGGTGAACATCGCGCGGTAGTATTCTTCCGCGTTGGCAACGACCTGGGCATTCTGTTCAGCGAAGAACTGCTCATCGCTTGCCAGCAGCCCATCGCGCCGCAGGTATTCCGTCGCTCCCTGCTCGAGTTCCATCAACTGCCGGACGGCCTGTTCACTGCAGTCCTCGCGCAGGCCGAGCCCTGCCTGGTAGCCATAGTCCTGCGGGTTTCCCAGCGAATGATCAAAGCAGCCGTATCGTGCTCGGGCACGACGGCCGGCCTCGGGGTCGACCTCGTCGAGATAGTGGATGACCGCGTCCGCCGAGCGGTACAGGCTGTAAAGGTCCAGGCCGTAGAAACCCGCGCGATCCGCCGCGTCATGGGAGGCGTTGAAGGCCGCCAGCCATTCGACAAAGTCCACTACGGCGGTATTGCGCCACATCCACTGCGGAAAACGCTCGAAGTCGGCCAGGGCCGCGGTGGCCGAAGGGTCGTTTCCCTGTCCGCGGACGTAGCGATTGACACGATAGGCGTCCGGCCAGTCGGCCTCCACGGCCACGGCATCAAAGCCCTTCTCTTCGAACAGGCGGCGGGTAATGCGCGCGCGCAGGTCATAAAACTCATGCGAGCCGTGTGTTGCCTCCCCCAGAAGAACCAGGGGCGCGTCGCCGATCGTCTCGAGGACCGCGTCCAGGGACGAGGGCCCCTCACGCAGGTGTGTGACTTGCCGACGAAGTTCGTCTGAATCGACTCGATGAACGCGAGGCATGGTAACTCCTTTTCTTCGTGAAGCGCATGCCAACCCTGCAGGCTGCTTCCGGCGACCGTTGCTTCGTCCAGGGGCGCGCGCAGAAATGAACCGGCGATCCCCTGAAACCTTAGGAGAACTCCCTCCGAGCAAAAAGGGGTGGTAATACCAGTGCGGATAAATACGCCCCCAAAACAGGGGCAGGGGAGCGAACAGAACATGCCGAAACCCTGCCGAAACCACGGCAGTTCCTCCTAGCTCAAAAAGACCATGAAGTCCGGCAGCACCGGGTTGACCTTCAGCGCGCCGCTCAGCCATGCGGGACGGGCGGGATCAGCGCACCGGCCTGGTGCGTCGGACCGGTCAGCGGCCCCGGCCGAGCAGGTGCTCGCGCACGATGAACAGGCCGGCGATGGAGCGCGCCTCGGAGCAGTCCTCGCGCAGGAGCAGGGGGCCCAGGTCGCGAATCGGCCAGGGAACGACCTCGATCTCCTCGGGCTCGTCCCCCGGCAGGCGTTTCTCGTAGAGTCCCTCGGCCAGTACCAGATGGGTGGCGTGGGACATGTAGGCGGGGGCGAGCGAAAGGGTACGCAGGCGCGTCAGGCGACGCGCACCAAAGCCCACTTCTTCCATGATTTCGCGGTTTGCGGCCGCCAGGATGTCCTCATCCGGCTGCATTCTGCCCTTCGGCAGTCCGAGTTCGTAGCGATCGGTTCCCGCGGCGTATTCCCGGATCAGCAGCACCGTGTCGGGATCGGGCATGGCCGCGATGGCCACCGCGCCGTGGCTGCTTCCGACCAGCCGTTCGAAACGCGTGTGGACGCCGTTGCTGAATTCGAGATGCATCTCCTCGACCTCGAACAGCCGGCTGCATGCGACTGTCCGGCGGGCGTGCACTGCGGGCGGTGGCCGGCGCATTGGCGATCAGGGCCCTTCGCCGTTCACCAGCCGCAACTCGGTCTGCAGCCGCCCCTCGAAGGTGGTCTCGACGATCACGCCGTGTGGGGATTCCATGACCTCGAATCCCGGTTGTGCCTCCGGCTCGATTGCCGCCAGCGACAGGTCCAGATCCCCCCAGCTGACCGCGACGGTTACGCGCATCGGAAAATATCCGTCCAGGAAGCGGCGCATGAAGGGCCCGTTTTCCAGCAGGTATTCGCCCTCGCCCAGGACCTGGAGGATCCGGGAGCGCGCGTTCACGCAGAGTTCCGCGTCCGGCCGGACCTCGCGCAGCTGGACGCTGGCCCCCTCGACCCAGGTTTCCTCGATATTGCTCTGCGATTCGATCTCGATATCGCGCGTCGTGTCACCATTGTAGAGAATCTGGGCTCGACGCACGCTGTCGATGTCGCTGTGGCACTGGCGCAGCATTACCCAGCCGTTGTCGAGGCTGCTGGCGGCAAGGGTGATCTGGTTGTGGTGGTGGTGCACCCGGTTTTCGGGCGGATCCGCCAGGAAGTTCAGGGTGCCCTGGTTGCTCTCGGAGCGGGGCGGATCCCAGAGGCTGTCGTCATCGAACGGGTCGGTCTCCGCAGCCGTTGCCAGCGACAGGGAAAGAGCCGTAACTGAAGCGAGCGCCATTCGATGCAGACCGCGTGCCGGTATCGTGGCCATGATCACACCCTCACTGTTTTCCGAGTATTACGCATGGACATTGCGAGCGCGTCAAAAAATCCGATGGATCCCGCCTTTTCTGCTGCCCTTCCGTGGGCGCAGATTGACACGGTACTGTTCGACATGGACGGCACCCTGCTCGACCTCCACTTCGACAACCGCTTCTGGCGCGAGCTCATTCCCGACGAGTACGCGCTGATGCACGCGCACGAACCCGAGGCGGCACGGCAGCGGCTGTTCGCGGAGATGGAACGGATTCGCGGTCGCCTGCAGTGGTACTGCCTGGATCACTGGGTGCGCTTCACCGGGCTTGACCTGCTGGCGCTGAAGCAGCGGCTCGCCGGTCACATCGCGTTCCAGCCGTACGCCACGCACGTGCTCGACACCCTGCGCCTGCAGGGCAAGCGCCTGGTGCTCGTGACCAACGCGCACCCCGAGGTGTTCGCGTTCAAGCACGCGCACACGCAGATCGGCGATCACCTGGATCAGGTGGTTTCGGCCCACACGCTCGACTGTGCGAAGGAAGAGCCCTGTTTCTGGGAACGGCTGCAGCGCGTAGAACGGCATCACACCGGACGGACGCTGCTGGTGGACGACAACCTGGTCGCGCTCGGCACGGCGCGCGAGGCGGGCGTCCGGCACCTTCGGGGCATGCGCTACCCGGATACGCGCGGCCCGGCGCTGGAGTCGGTGGAATTCCACCTCCTGGAGAGCCTTGCGGAACTGCTGCCGGACCGGCTCCTGCACCGATGAGCCCGGAAGAGGTCACCGCACGTCCGGCCAGGTCGTGAATCGCCATCCAGGATGGGGTTGAACTGGAAGTCACGGCGATTGCCCAAACCATGTGAGCATCGGAGACAAGCACGAGGTACTCATGCGCAACGCGGCATTTGCTATTGGACAGATCATTCATGTGCGCGACGTGGACATGCGCGGCGTCGTCGTCGACGTCGACGGGCATTTCGAGGCGCCGGCGGATCTCTCGGAAAGTGTCCGTTCGTCGCTGCCCAATCCGGAACAGCCCTGGTACTACGTGCTGGTCGATGGTTCCGAGGACCGCATCTACGTGGCGGAGGAGAGCGTGCAGCCCGATGCCGACGATACGCCGGTGGATCACCCGGGCATTGACCAGTTCTTCCGCAACTTCGACGACGGCCGCTATGAGCCGCAGTATCGGCTGAACTGAGACGGCGCCAGCCACGAGGCCAGCCCCCGCCCGGGATGCCCCGGAACCGAATCGCCGAGAGGACCGGCATCGCACACGGGCGCGCGGCGCGGTATCCGTGTGCACACCGTTTCGATGATGCACAATCGGGGCATGTCCGCATCCCGCCTTCCGACCCGCCGCGCTGAGCCCCGTCCCCGCGTGCGCGGGAGGGGCAGCGCCACGTCCTGATGGATACCGGGACCCTCCTTGCCGCCTTCGCGGTCGGTGTGCTCGGTGGCGTGCACTGTCTGGGCATGTGCGGCGGTATCGTGGGGGCGATCTCCGTGAGTCATGCCGGATCGGCATCCGCGACCTGGCCGCGTCTGCTCGCCTACAACCTCGGCCGGATGAGCAGTTACGTGGTCGCCGGCGCCCTCGCCGGGCTGCTCGGTGGCGCATTGCTCGGCGCCTTGCCCCAGGGCCAGCGCCTTCTGGAACTGCTGGCCGCGGTCTTCCTGATTCTGCTGGGCCTGTATCTCGGGGGCTGGTGGCCGGTGCTTGCGCGCCTGGAGCGCGTCGGAGGGCGGGTCTGGCGCCGGATCGAGCCTCTCGGGAGGCGTTTCATCCCGGTCCGGCACGTCGGACAGGCCTTCGTCGTCGGCGGTGTCTGGGGGTGGCTGCCCTGCGGACTGGTCTACAGCGTGCTGGTGTGGACGCTCGCGGCAGGAAGCGCGGCGGATGGCGCGCTGCTGATGGCCGCCTTTGCACTGGGGACGCTGCCGAATCTGATGCTGATGGGCCTGTTCGCGGCACAGCTGGCGCGCTTCGTGCGTAATGATCGGTTCCGGCAGGTTGCTGGCGGGCTGTTGATCGCCTATGGCGTGTGGCGGATCTTCAGTATCCTCGCGTGACCCGCGTCCTCCCGGCGCTGGCCAGCCCCGGGAACCCGCTCAGTAGCGGTAGATGACCTTCTGGAAATTGACCGGCATCACCTCGTCGTCGTTGGCGGCCGTCACCTGCAGGTTGAAATCAAGTACCTCGCCCGGGCGTACCCGGACCTCCGCCAGGTGATAGACGGAATCGCCGTCCCGAACCTCCCGGAAGCGGAGGTGGCGGACCTGCCGGTTCAGATTCACGGCCTGTCCGCTGACCGTCCCCGGCACCGGCTGCATCTCCTCGCCATCACGTTTCATGATGACGACATTGACCAGGGCACGGCTCCTGCTTCGGTGCAGGTCATAGGCCCTCGCGACATCGGGTGACAGCAAATGGGTGCTGAGTACGGTGTAATGCACGACGTAGCGGTCGAACTCCACCTCGTTCGCCTGCACCGGGGCCGCCGCCACGAGCAGTGCAAGAGCGCCGAACCAGGTGATCACCAACAGATTGCGCATGCGTTCCATCCTGAAGTCTCCTTGCTGGTGCACCGGTGGCCGGTGCCGGATGTCAGTAGGCCGGGGCGGATGCGCCTTGCTGCGTCGACAGGGTTCGCAGCAGTGTAACAGCGCCCGGTACCTGGATTGCCTCTCTGCTGATTCTAGATCGAGCGCACCACAATGAGCAGTACGTAGAGACCGATAAGCGCGAGCATCGGCGAGAAATCGATCGCGCCGGTGTTCGGCAGGGTCCGACGCAGCGGCCCGAGGATCGGCTGGTTCACGTCGGCGACCAGCCGGCCGATCGGATTGCCGGTGCGGGCCCCGCCGGCCTGAAGCCAGCTCATCACCACCTCGATCACCAGGCTGATGATGAAGATCCAGATCGTCGTGACGAGCACCTCGCGGATGGATGCGATCAACACCGCTCCGGGGGCGATGTCGATACCCGTGAGGCTCAAGCGCAGCCAGAACTCGATGAACTTGAGCAGGATGATCAGCACCACCGCCGCGAGATCCAGGCGGCCGACCGGCGGGATCACGCGCCGCAACAGCTTCAGCGGGGGATTCGTGAGCTGCACCACGGCCTGGGAGATCGGGTTGAAGAAATCCGCACGGACCAGCCCGAAGATCACGCGAAGCAGCAGCAGGATGATGTAGATTCCGAACAGGGTGCTGATCAGGAAATCGAGGATCTGGTCGAAGGGGCCTGGCATCGCTTGCTCCGCTCTACGTTAGGCCGGGCAGCGCCCGGAACAGGAAGTCTTCACGGCGGCCGTCCGCAGGTGTGGCGCCGGTGGCCGGGTGGGCATTATCCACCAAGCTCGCGGCTGCGTGCAGCCGCCGCCGCCATGGCCTGGGCAACCACCTCCGCGAGTCCGGACTCCTCGAACACGGTGAGCGCCCGCTCCGTGGTGCCACCGGGCGAGGTGACGCGGGCACGCAGTTCGGCCGGATCGGTGCCGCTTTCCTGCGCCAGCCGCGCGGCGCCGCCGACCGTGGCCAGCGTCAGCTGCCGGGCGGTGGCCTGATCCAGCCCCAGCCGCCGAGCCGCCTGCGTCATCGCCTCGATCAGCAGGAAGACGTAAGCGGGGCCGCTGCCCGAGGTCGCGGTGACTGCATGCATCTGCTCCTCGTCCTGCAGCCACACGGTCGCGCCCACTGCGCGGAGCAGCCGATCCGCGGTCTTCCGGTCGGCATCGGTCGCGAGTGGACTGGCATACAGTCCGGTGATGCCGGCGCCTATAAGCGCCGGCGTGTTCGGCATCGCGCGTACGATCCTGGTCTCCGGTCCGAGCCAGCCACCGAGGCGTCGGGTGCTGATCCCGGCGGCAACCGAGACCACCAGCGGGTCTGCGGCGGCGACCTGCGCGGCCAGATCCACCGCGAGCTCCGGCAGCATCTGCGGCTTGACGGCGAGGACCAGGGTCCGGACCCTGCCCGCCAGCTGGGCCGGGCCGAGCAGGACCAGGCCGGGAAACAGCGTGCGCAGAGTCGCCGCGCGGTCGGTGTCCGGCTCCGCGAAGCCGATGGACTCCGGGTGCACCCCGCTGCGGACGAGACCGGCGATCAGCGCCTGTCCCATGTTGCCGGCGCCCACGAAGCCGGCCTCGAGTTGCTGTTCGTTCATCACTGCCTCGCTTTCGGCCTGCGCGGCCCGAAGAGTGCGGTCCCGACACGGACCAGGGTTGAGCCCTCGAGGATCGCCGCCTCGAGGTCGTCGGACATGCCCATCGACAGGGTATCGAGCTCCAGCTCCCGTGTGTTCAGGGCGTCGCGGAGTTCGCGCAGCCGCGCGAACGGGCGCCGCTGTGCGGTCGGGTCCTCCGCGGGGGCCGGGATCGCCATCAGGCCGCGCAGCACCAGATTGGGCAGAGGGGCGACGGCTGCGGCCAGCCCGCCGGCCTCCCGCGGCGGCACCCCGGCCTTGCCCGGTTCTCCGCTGAGATCGATCTGCAGGCAGACCTGCAGCGGCGCCATGCCCGCGGGCCGCTGCCGGGACAGCCGTTCGGCGATCTTCAGCCGGTCGATGCCGTGCACCCATGCGGCGCGCTCCGCAACGGCACGGGTCTTGTTGGTCTGCAGGGCCCCGATGAAGTGCCACTCGAGCGGCGGCTCCAGGCCGGTCAGCGCATCGTGCTTCGCGATGAATTCCTGGACGTAGTTCTCGCCGAACAGGCGCTGGCCGAGCCGGTGCAGAGCCTGGATCTCCGCGTCGCTGCGGGTCTTGCTGACGGCCAGCAGCCGGACCTCCTCCCGGGCGCGGCCCGCCTGTCTGCAGGCGGTGGCGATGCGCTCTTCGACCCGTGCCTGATCGTCTTCCAGTTGCGTCATGTCGCTATGATATAGTCCCAGAGGCGGGCGTGCCGTGGCAGTCCGGCTGCGGGAGTGCGCTGACGAGTGGTCGTCATCGCGAGTGTGGAACGATGGAAGGCGGCGATCCAGGGGACGATGATCGTCCTTTTGCGGTCCGGATCGCCGCACTTGGTTCAGCATGGCGGGCCGGGCAGGCCAGCGCTTCCCTAAAGCAAACGCCTGTGCTGCCGACAGGGTCTGTGAATCGGCCGTCTGCGTAGCTCGAGTTCGGGGGACTCAATGGATATCACCCAGTTGCTCTCTTTTGCCGTGAAGAACGGCGCGTCGGACCTGCACGTCTCGGGCGGCATGCCGCCGATGGTACGCATCGACGGTGACATGCGCCGGGTGAATGTGCCGGTGATGGAGCACAAGGAGGTTCAGGCGCTGATCTACGACATCATGAACGATCGTCAGCGCAAGGACTACGAGGAGTTTCTGGAGACCGACTTTTCCTTCGAGCTCAAGGGTCTGGCCCGGTTCCGGGTGAATGTCTTCGTGCAGGATCGGGGTGCGGCGGCAGTCTTCCGCACGATCCCGTCCAAGGTCCTGACCCTGGAGGATCTGGGTTGCCCGCGCGTGTTCGAGAAGATCTCCGACTACCCCCGCGGCATCGTGCTGGTCACCGGCCCCACCGGCTCGGGCAAGTCGACCACGCTGGCCGCGATGGTCGACCACAAGAACAAGAACGACTACGGGCACATCCTCACCATCGAGGACCCGATCGAGTTCGTGCACGAGTCCAAGAAGTGCCTGGTGAACCAGCGCGAGGTGCACCGTGACACCCACGGGTTCAGCGAGGCGCTGCGCTCGGCGCTGCGCGAGGATCCGGACACCATCCTGGTCGGCGAGCTGCGCGACCTCGAGACCATCCGCCTGGCGCTGACCGCCGCGGAGACCGGTCATCTCGTGTTCGGGACGCTGCACACCAGCTCTGCGGCCAAGACCATCGACCGCGTCGTCGATGTCTTCCCGGCTGCGGAAAAGGACATGGTGCGTGCGATGCTCTCGGAATCGCTGCGCGCGGTCATTTCGCAGACCCTGCTGAAGCGGGTCGGCGGCGGACGCGTCGCAGCCCACGAGATCATGCTGGGCACGCCGGCGATCCGCAACCTGATCCGCGAGAACAAGGTCGCGCAGATGTATTCCGCCATTCAGACCAGCGCGGGCATGGGCATGCAGACACTCGACCAGTGTCTCCGGGACATGATCGCCGAGGGCCTGATCACGCGCGATGACGCGAAGCGCCGGGCGGTGAATCCGGATAGCCTCTGATGGCTGCACTGTTCTTGATGGGTAACGACGTGTTCAGGCGTCACCGACAACGAGGGGTTCCGAGCCATGGATCGTGACAAGGCCATACGTTTCATGCACGACCTGCTGCGCACCATGGTCGAGCGCGGCGGATCCGATCTGTTCATCACGGTGGGCATGGCCCCGGCGGCGAAGATCAACGGGCTGGTGCAGCCGATGACCGACCAGGCCCTGACCCCGGCACACACCCAGGTGCTGGTGCGTTCGATGATGAACGACAAGCAGTCCGCGGAATTCGACCGCAGCCACGAGTGCAACTTCGCGGTCGGGCTGGAGGGTGTGTCCCGGTTCCGCGTCAGCGCCTTCATCCAGCGCGGCAATGCCGGGATGGTGCTGCGCACGATCCAGAGCAAGATCCCGAACTTCGAAGAGATCAACATGCCGCCGCAGCTGAAGGAGATCGCGATGACCCGCCGCGGACTCGTGATCTTCGTCGGCGCCACCTCCTCGGGCAAGTCGACCTCACTGGCGGCCATGATCGGTTACCGCAACCACCACTCGGCGGACCACATCATCACCATCGAGGATCCGATCGAGTTCGTTCATCCGCATGACAAGAGCCTGGTCACACAGCGCGAGGTGGGCGTGGACACCGAGAGCTACGAGGTGGCGCTGAAGAACACCCTGCGCCAGGCGCCGGACGTGATCCTGATGGGCGAGATCCGCGACCGCGAGACGATGGACTACGGCGTGGCCTTCGCGGAGACCGGTCACCTCTGCCTGACCACCCTGCACGCGAACAACACCAACCAGGCCCTCGACCGCATCATCAACTTCTTCCCGGAGGACCGTCGTCCCCAGCTGCTGATGGACCTGTCGCTGAACCTGAAGGCGGTGATCTCGCAGCGCCTGATCCGCACGCAGGACGGTGAGGGCAGGGTTCCGGCGGTCGAGATCATGATCAACACGCCGCTGATGTCGGACCTGATCCTCAAGGGGCAGGTGCATGAGATGAAGGATCTGATCAAGCGCTCCCGCGAGCAGGGCATGCAGACCTTCGACCAGGCCCTGTTCGATCTCTACGAGTCCGGCAAGATCAGCTATCCGGAGGCGATCCGCAATGCGGACTCGATGAACGACCTGCGACTGCGGATCAAGCTCGACAGCAAGCGCGCCCGTCGCGAGGAGGAGCCCGACGTGATGGACGATATGTCCGGGCTCTCGGTATCAGAAACGGCCGACGACTTCGTCTCACGGTGACTGCGATGGCGACTGCAAAGATCGATCCCTATCTGAAACTGATGGCCCAGAAGGGGGCATCGGATCTCTTCTTCATCACCGGCGCCCCCATCAGTATCAAGGTCGATGGCCGCGTCCAGCCGCTGTCCGGCACGTCCCTGAAGCCGGGCGAGGTCGCGGACATCGCCACCGAGATCATGTCGCCGGAACAGAAGGCCACGATGGATCGGGACCTGTCGGCGAATTTCGGGGTCTCGCGGCCCGAGGTGGGTCGGTACCGGGTCAACGTCTACCACCAGCGCGGCCAGGTCGCGATGGTGATCCGCCACATCCAGCTCCGGATTCCCACCATCGAGGAGCTCGGTCTGCCGCTGGTGCTGAAGGACTTCGTCACGCAGCGCAACGGCCTGGTGCTGATCGTCGGGTCCACCGGTTCCGGCAAGTCGACCACGCTCGCGGCGATGGTCGATCACCGGGCCCGCCACGAGACCGGACACATCCTTACCGTCGAGGACCCGATCGAGTTCCTGCTTCCGCACCGGCTCTCGATCGTCGGCCAGCGCGAGGTGGGTATCGACACGCCCAGTTACGAACTCGCACTGCAGGACGGCATGCGCGAGGCGCCCGACGTGATCATGGTCGGCGAGGTGCGCAGCCGGGAGACCATGCGTCAGGCGCTGAACTACGCGGACACCGGCCACCTGGTACTGACCACCCTGCACGCGACCAGCTCCAACCAGGCACTGGATCGCCTGATCCACATGTTCCCGGAGGACTTCCGCGGCCAGATCCTCACCGATCTGTCGCTGAACCTGCGCGCGATCGTCGCCCAGCGGCTGCTGCAGACGCCCGACGGCAAGCGGGTCGCCGCGGTCGAGGTGCTGGTGAACACCCCGTTCGTGTCCGAGCTGATCCGCGAGGACAAGATCGGCGAGATCAAGGAGGCGATGCAGAAGGGCTCCAAGGACGGCATGCAGACCTTCGACCAGGCCCTGTACCGGCTCTACAAGGAGGGCAGGGTCGATCTCGAGGAGGCCCTTTCCAAGGCGGATTCGCGCGCGGATCTCGAGTGGCGCCTGAGCTTCGGGGGCGGCGTGGGCACCCTCGAGAGCCAGGAGGAGGAGGACTTCCGCCTCCCCGGAGAGGCTGCCGGCCGCTGAACGCCAACCGGGCCGCTGCGGCTATCTTCAAACGGGCGGGAAGACCGTCGAGGCGGCAAACACCGGGCCGTCCACACAGACCCGCTTCATCGCGCCCCCCTGCGGCGTGTGCACCTCGACCGTGCATCCGGCGCAGCCGCCGACCGCGCAGGCCATGTATTCCTCCAGCGAGACCTGGCACGGCAGGTCGAACTCGGCGGCCAGTGCCGCACAGGCCGCGAGCATGGCGTGTGGGCCGCAGGCGTAGAGCTCGACCTGGTCGCGCAGTTCCGCACTCAGGCCCGCCAGCCAGGGCCGCGCGAGATCGGTGACGAAGCCGGGGTAGGCGCCCGGGATGTCCGCAAGCGAGGTCAGCCGGCAGGCAACGCCCCAGTCCTCCAGCAGCGGCATGGTCGCGATCGCCCCGTCGGGCAGACCCGGCCAGAGGATCTCCGAGGGCCTGGGCCGAAACGGGAACGGCACCTCCGACCCGAGGATCGCCCGGGTCTGGGCCCCCTGGCCCTGCCGGCGCAGGTGATCGGCGAGGAAGATCATCGGCGGGATGCCGACGCCGCCGCCCAGCAGGAGGCGCAGCGGCCGCTCCGGGTTCAGCGTGAACGGGTTTCCGATCGGGCCGAGCACGCTCAGGCGCATGCCCACCGGCTGCCTTGCCAGCGCCTCGGTGCCGTCGCCCACCACCTTGTACAGGAACTCGACCCATCCCGCCGCCGGGTCCACCCGCTGGATGGACAGCGGCCGGCGCATCGGCAGGCGCGGGTCGCACTGCAGGTGCACGAACTGGCCGGGCTGCGCCCGGGCGGCACACTCGGGTGCGCGGAGCTTCAGCACCCACTGATCCGCGGCGTGTGCGGAATGCTCGATGACCTCTGCGCCATCCTCGAGAAAGATGGTCCCACGGTGGCTGCGGGCGACGTCGGTGTTCATGCGCTGTCCTCGGCGGGCAGGTTCCAGGCGGGCCGCCCAGCGACCCAGGTCTCTCTGACCTGGCCGGAAAACGTCCACCCGATGAAGGGGCTGTTGGCGCCGGCACTCAGCCAGCTCTCCGGGGTGATCTCGTGCACGGCCTCCGGATCGAAGACCACGAAGTCTGCCGGTGCCCCGGGCTTCAGACATCCGCCATTGTGTCCGAGGATACCGGCCGGACCGGCCGTGAGCCGTTCCAGTGCCGCGGACAGCGGCAGCAGGTCTTCCTCGACCAGGCGCAGGGTCAGCGGCAGCAGGGTCTCCAGCCCGCTGATGCCGGGCCGGGTCTCGGCAAAGGGGCCGAGCTTGCTGTCGCTCTCGTGCGGCTGGTGATCCGAGCAGATCGCGCTGATGTCGCCGCGCGCCACCGCCGCGCGCAGGCCCTCGCGATCACGCTGGGTACGCAGCGGCGGCATCACGTGGCAGAGCGGGTTGAAATCGGCCACGTCCATCTCGGTGAGGAAGAGCTGATGTGCGGCAACGTCTGCCGATACCGGCAGGCCATCCGCGCGGGCCTTTGCGATCATCTCGGCGCCGCGGCGGGTGGACAGACGATTCACGTGCACCCGCGCGCCGGTCTGTTCGACCAGTGCCAGGATGCTGCCCAGCGCCGCGGTCTCGGCCGCCTCGGGGATCCCCGCGAGACCGAGACGCGTGGAGACGGCACCCTCGTGCACGCAGCCCGAACCGGCCAGCGAGGCGTCCTGTGCCGACAGCGACACCATCAGTTCGAAGGTGGCCGCGTATTCCATCGCCCGACGCAGCACCAGCGGACTCGCGAGCGGGTGGCGGGCATTGCCGACCCCGACGACGCCGGCGCGCTTCAGCGCCGCCATCTCGGCCAGCTGCTCGCCGTTCAGCCCGCGCGTCAGCGCGCCGATCGTGAGCACACGGACCCCGCAGCCCTGTTCGGCACGCCGCGAGATCAGTTCCACCTCGGCCGGAGAATCGATCGGTGGCATCGTGTCCGGGGACACCACCACCGTGGTGATGCCACCGCGCGCAGCGGCCTGCGTCTCGCTCGCGATCGTCGCCTTGTGCTCCTCCCCGGGCTCGCGCAGGTGCGCGGACAGGTCGATGACGCCCGGGAACAGCCAGCGGCCTGCGGCGTCGATCCGACGGCGCGGCTCGAAGCCGTCCGGAATCGCGCCGACTGCGAGGATCTCGCTGCCCTGGATGCACAGGGGCGCGATCGCATCGAGCCCGCTGGCGGGATCGATCACGCGCGCGTTCTCGATCAGGATGCTCATGCGCCGCGCACACCCATCACCATGGACATCACCGCCATGCGCACCGCGATCCCGTAGGTGACCTGCTGCAGGATCACCGACTGCGCGCCGTCCGCCACCGCCGAGTCGATCTCCACGCCGCGGTTCGCCGGACCGGGATGCATCACCAGGCAGTCGGGTTTCGCCAGGTGCAGCCGCCGCTGGGTCAGTCCGAAGAGCTGGAAGTACTCGTGCTCCGAGGGCAGGTGGGCGTGTTCCATGCGCTCACGCTGCAGGCGCAGCATGATCACCACGTCCACGTCGCGCAGGCCCTGTTCCAGATTGTGATAGACGTGAACGCCGAGATCCTCCACATGGGCGGGCAGCAGCGAATACGGCGCCACCACGCGCACCTCGCCCGCCTGCAGGATGTTCAACGCGTGGATCTGCGAGCGCGCGACGCGCGAGTGCAGGATGTCCCCGACGATCGCGATCTTCAGCCGCGTGAAGTCGCCCTTGTGGCGGCGGATGGTGAACATGTCGAGCAGGGCCTGGGTGGGGTGGCCGTGTCGACCGTCTCCAGCGTTCAGCACGCTGATTCCGGGCTCCACGTGCCGGGCCATGAAATGGGCAGCCCCGCTCTGCTGATGCCGCACCACGAACATGTCCACGTTCATGGCCTCGAGGTTGCGCAGGGTGTCGAGCAGACTCTCGCCCTTCACCGCCGAGGAGGTGCTGACGTTGATGTTGAGCACGTCGGCCGACAGCCGCTTTGCCGCGAGTTCGAAGGTGGTCCGGGTGCGGGTGCTGGCCTCGAAGAAGAGATTCACGATGGTCTTGCCGCGCAGCAGCGGGACCTTCTTCACCGCCTTCTCGTTCATGTTCGCGAAGGATTCCGCGGTGTCCAGGATCTCGCTCAGAAGATCCCGGCTCAGCCCCTCGACGGTGAGCAGGTGCTGCAGCCGACCGTCGCTGGTCAGCTGCAGGCTGTTGGGCAGGGGACCGGCCCGGGGCAATTGGCTGGCCGGATGGGCCACTGCGATCAAGTGCCACCCTCCAGGTGTATCCGCTCCAGGCGCAGTGGGTCGGGGCCGCGCAGCTTCACCTGCTCGCCGGCGCCGAGCTCGAGATGGGCCCCGACAATGGCCGCCTCCACCGGCAGCTCACGCCCGTCGCGCTCGACCAGTACCGCCAGCGTCACCGAGGCGGGGCGGCCGTAATCGAAGAGCTCGTTCAGTGCGGCGCGGATGGTGCGGCCGGTGAAGAGCACGTCATCCACCAGCAGGATGTGTTCGTCGTCCAGTTCCTCGGGCAGCTCCGAGGGCCGTACCTGCGGATGCATGCCGATCCGCGAGAAGTCGTCCCGGTAGAAGCTGATGTCCAGTTTCCCCATCGGCCGGGTGTAGCCCAGGCGTTGGCGCAGGGCGTCCGCGATCCAGACGCCCCCGGAGTGGATGCCGACCACGATCGGCTCGGCGATTCCCTGCTGCCGGAAGTGGCGCCGGGCCTGCTCGGCCATGCTGTCGAGGAGGGGTGCGATCTCAGGCATTGCGGGTGTTCTCCATTAGCCAGCCTTCCAGGATGATCGCGGCGGCATGGGCATCGAGGCCCGGATCCTTGCCGCGGCGCCGCACGCGCTCCTGTCCCAGGTGGGAGCTCAGGCGCTCGTCCGCCCAGTATACCGCCCGGCCGTGACGCAGGCCGAGCCCTTCGCCAAAGGCGCGGATGGCCGGTCCAAGGGCGGTGGGCTGGCCGTCGTCGCGGGTTGGCCAGCCGACCACGAAGGCGTCCGGCTGCCACCGGGCGATCAGCGCATCGATGGTGCGGTCGCTGTCCGGCCGGCCCGGCCGCACGGTGACCAGACCGCGTGCACTGCCGGTGAGCTCGTCACCGATGGCGACGCCGATGCGGCGCTTGCCGTAGTCGAAGGCCATCAGCCGCACGTCGGCGTGAACATGCGGCCATCGGAAAACCCGGACAGCCCGGAAGATGAGGCAAGGGTCGGGGACAGATCTGCAAATCTGTCCCCGGGGGGCGCCGATTCGTTTCCGTGCGTTTCCGTGGCGGGTCTTTGCATGGTCAGGGCTGGTGGCCGGCCGTAGCCGCTACGCGTGTCCGGCGACCTGGCTGATCAGGTTCATGTCGATGCCGATCAGCCGGGCCGCGGCGTTCCAGCGCTGCTCGGGGGGCAGCGTGAACAGAATGGCATGCCCGGGCGGCGCCACCAGCCAGGAATTCTCCGCGATCTCGCTCTCGAGCTGTCCGGGGCCCCAGCCGGCATAGCCGAGCGCGATCAGCGCATGCTCCGGCCCTTCTCCGCGGGCAATGGAATCGAGGATGTCGCGGGAGGTGGTCAGCGCGAGATCACCGCCCAGTTTCCGGGTGCCGCTCCATTCGTCGCCAGCCGGGTGCAGCACGAAGCCATGTTCCGGCTGCACCGGTCCGCCGCGGAAGATCGGCCGGCTGGCGGTCTCCGCGGTTGGCTGCAGTTCCAGCTGCCGCAGCATCTGTTTCAGGGTCAGCTCGAGCGTCTGGTTGATCACCAGGCCCATCGCGCCCTCTTCCGTGTGTTCGCAGATGTAGGTGACGGTCTGTGCGAAATAACCGTCCTGCAGGCTGGGCATCGCGATCAGGAACTGATTGCGCAGCCCATCGGTGGTCGAGTCCGGAGTGCGTAGTGCCATGCCTAGAGTATCGGCCTGCAGGACCCCGGCCCGCAAGCCGTCAGCGGGCACGTTCCACGCGATCGCGGCGGAAGGCCCAGGTGCGGGTGATCACCAGGTGATCATATTGCTCGCGCATGCTGTCGGTGAACGGGGCGAAGGGGGCGGCCAGTTCCACGATGCGGATGGCGGACTGGTCCAGCACCGGTTCCCCGGAACTCTGGGCGATGGCGATGTCCTGCACCCGACCTTCCGCGTCCAGACGCACCGACAGCACCAGGGAGCCGGACAGTTCGCGCCGGCGGGCCTCGTCCGGGTAATTCAGGTTGCCGACGCGCTCGACCTTGCGTATCCAGGCCTCCAGGTAGGCCGCCTCCGGCGCGGTGCGGGCGGCGAGGGTGTCGATATACAGGGTCCTGGAGGCCTGCGAACGCAATTCCTGCCCGGTCTCGTGGGGCATCGAGCGGGCCATTTCCCGCCCGCGGGCCAGGATGGTGGCCGCGGACGGGGTCTCCGGAGCGTCGGCAGTCTCTGCGGGCGCGGGGTCGCGCGGCGCGGTATCGGGCGCCGGCTCGGACGCGGTGACCGGTTCCGGGTCCGCCGCCGGGACCGCATCGACCGCGGATGGCGCGGCCTTCGGTGGCTCGGACGGGGCCGTCTCCTCCATCGGCGGCTCCGGGCTGCGGGCCACCTGGCTGTCTTCGGCCTCACCGCTCCCGGCCTGGGCCTGCACGGCAATGTGGTCGGCATTCTCCGGTTCCGACGACGGGACCTCCACCCAGGTCACGTCCAGCGTGACCTGCTCGGGTCGTTCTCCCGGGAAGATCTCGAACCCGACGCCCAGGATCACCAGCGCGTGCAGGACGAGCGCCACGAACAGCGTCAGGCCAAGGCCGCCGCCGTCATCGGGTTCCGGTTGTGGGAGTGTTGCGGACATGGCGTTGCATGCGCGGGTCGGAGAGCACGGAGTTGGACAGTATACCGGTGACCACGCCGGCGATCAGCGCCGCGAGCAGCAATGGCGGCAGCAGCACTGGCAACTGCGGGTGCGGGATGATCAGGGTCCAGGCCAGCAGGAACTGCCCCCCGGTGTGGGCCAGCGCTGCGGCAACCGCGAGGCCCACCGCGCTCAGGTGACCCGGATACAGCCGACACAGCGGCGCGAGCAGCAGCAGCGCGGCCAGTGCGCCGGCGAGCGACAGCCAGAACCCCGGGCTCAGCAGGGTGCCCAGCAGCAGGCTGGAACCCACCACGCGCAGCAGCGTCACCGCGACCGCCGCCCGCCAGCCCAGCGTGACCAGCGCCACCAGGGTGATCACGTTGGCGAGACCCGGCTTGATTCCGGGTACCGGGCTCGGGATTGCGGCCTCGATCACCTGCAGGCCGATCGCCAGGGCCGCAAGTGCGGCGATCCGGTGATCCGAGGCGGTGGAATCCGTGGCGACGCGTATCGCCATGATCGTCAGAAGTGCATGCTGTCGAATTCTGCTCCCGGACCCTGCACCCGGAGCACGAGACGGTTCGGCAGGCTCACCGCCATGTCCCCCGGGCGTGCCAGCCAGCCCGCGCGCTCGCAGATGTCCCGGGTGCCCGGGGAGTCGACGCAGCGGGCCCGCCCCGGCTCGATCCGGATCGTGGTCACGCCTGCAACCCCCTGGACGCCAAATGTGCGGACGGCGTCCAGGGGATAGTGCCGGGGTGCCGCACCGGCCTGGGTCACGACCAGCTCCGTGGCCCCGCCACCCGGCGCATAGGCCAGCCCGAAGGCGGTGCCCACCAGGGCGACGGCCAGCGTCACCACCAGTGCGTCACCCCACCGCAGGCCATGCATCAGCGGGGCTCCGGGCCGGTGCCGGGACCGGACTCCCGGAGACGGTAATCGAGGTCCTGCCGGAAATCCACGCGGCCCGCCATCGCCGGCGTCAGCTCGACCGAACCATCGGCGAGCACCAGCAGGGCGTGGTCGACGCCGAGCCGCCTTGCGTACGCAGGCCACTGCTGCGGGCCGGCGATCATCAGGGTCGTCGCCGCGGCATCGGCCAGGGCCGGATCGCCATGGAGCACCGTGGCGGATGCGATGCCCTGGCTGGGCCTTCCGGTACGGGGATCGATCACGTGATGGATCCGCCGACTCTCCCATTCATAGCCGCGTTCGTAGTCCCCGGAACTGAACAGGGCCTCGCCGGGGCCAAGCGAGATGGCCGCCAGCACCCCGGTGCCCCGGGGATCCCGCAGGCCGATGCGCCAGGGCCGGCCGGCGGGCTCCCCGAGGGTCATCAGATCGCCGCCGGCGTTCACGATCGCGTGTTCCACACCGAGTTCGGTCAGCAGCTCCAGACTGCGCGCGACCGCAAGGCCCTTCGCAAGCCCCCCGAAGTCGAGCTGCAGTTCCGGGTGGCCGCCGCGCAGGCGCATGCCGTCGCGTTCGATGTCCGCGACCCTCGGCGGGTCGGCCAGCATGGTCGCCAGGGTCTCTTCGCTCGGTGGCGGTCCGGAAGGCTCGTCCTGATGAAAGCCCCAGGCGGAGACGAGCCGGCCCAGTGCCGGGTTGAACAGTCCGTCAGTGAGGCGCTCGAGCTCCCGGGCCCGTTCGATCAGCGGCAGCACCGACGCCGGGGCATCGAACTCGACGCCCTGTTCGAGCAGCCGATTGGTGCGGCCGAGAGGACCCGGTTCCCAGGCATGCCAGGCAGCGTGCATGGCATCGAGTTCGTCTCTCAGGGCGGACTCGATTCCCGTCAGATCGTGGGTATCCGCTGGGTAGAGCGTGACGTCCACGAGGGTGCCGAGGGCCTGGAAGGTGAGCCGATCGGTGTCGGGACCGTCCCGCCCGCAGGCGCTCAGGAGCAGGGACAGGAACACCGGTAACAGCAGACGCAGGATCGCGGGCAGGTCCGGTGACAGCGGGCGCGGATTCATGGGGCGGTGGCGTTCTCCAGATGTTCGACCAGTCGTCCCGCGATGTCGATGCCGCAGGCGGCATCGAGTTCCCGGATCCCCGTCGGGCTGGTCACGTTGATCTCGGTGAGATAGCCGCCGATCACATCGAGCCCCACGAAGTCGAGGCCCCTTGCCTGAAGCTCCGGTGCCAGCTCCCTGCAGATCCAGTGTTCGCGTTCGGTCAGCGGAACCGCGACGCCGCGCCCGCCCGCCGCCAGATTGGCCCTCGACTCTCCCTCGGCCGGGATGCGCGCCAGCGAATGATCGACGGGTTCGCCGTGGATCAGCAGAATGCGCTTGTCGCCCTCGCGGTACTCGGGCAGGAAGCGCTGGGCGATCACGGTCCGGCTGTCGAAGTCGGTCATCAGCTCCAGGATCACCGAGACGTTCGGATCGTGCTGGTCCACGCGGAATACCGACGCGCCGCCCATGCCGTCCATTGGCTTCACCACGATGCTGCCTTCCTGTCTCAGGAAGGCGCGGATGCGCGCGCGGTCCCGGCTGATCAGCGTGGGGGGACAGCACTGCGGGAAATGGGCGGTGAAGGCCTTTTCGTTCGCATCGCGGAGCGAAGCCGGACGATTGACCACGTGCACGCCGGCCTGTTCGGCGAGTTCCAGGATGTAGGTGGCGTAGATGTATTCGAGGTCGAACGGGGGATCCTTGCGCATCAGCACGATGTCGAATCGCGCCATCGTGCCCTCAACCGCGTCTGCCAGGTCGTGGAAGTCCGTTGCCTGGTCGCGGACCGTCACCTCCCGGCTGCGGGCGTGGGCGATGCCATCCGTGACCCAGAGGTCGGAGAGTTCCATGCAGTGCGCGCGATGCCCGCGCCGGCCCATCGCCAGCAGCATCGCGAAGGTTGAATCCTTTGTCGGCCTGATGCTCTGGATCGGGTCCATCACCACGCCGATATCAAGCGTTCCGGGCATGTGCTGCGGCTCTGCTTCGGGGGCCTCCAGTATGCCACGATCGGCCCCTTCCGCAGGGCATCGGCCCGCCGCCCCTGGGTCCGGGGGCAGCCCTGTGGCACAGTAGCGTGACTGGCGGAACGCGCGGGATGTGGCCGTCTGCCGTCGATCTGTTGCCGCGGGGATGCCGCGGGTCAGCCTGATCGCCGGTGCTCGGCCACCGTTGCCGGCGCGGCCCCGTTCGGCCCCGCGCTGGACCGCGTCCTTCCCCGGTCCGCAGACTGCGCGGCCGCACGCAGCATCAAGGGATTCGAATGGAAAGCGATAGCGTAGCCTGGGACGAGGCCGAGCCCGAGGACCTGCTCTTCTGGGTCGAGCGAGCACTGCAGCGGTACGTCGAGCATCACGCCTGCGAGGAGTGTCTCGGCCTTGCTCGCGAGGGACTCGGTCGTCTCCGCCCCGGGCTCGAGGCCGCCGGGCAGCACGACGCGATTCCGTTGTGCGAGGAGCTGTTCCGCGTGACCACGGCCCTGGACGAGGGTCAGCTGGCGTGGAGCCCCGAGGCCTCGGGGCTGCTGGCGCGGGCGGCACGACGGCTTCCCGGGGCCGCGCAGCCCGCAGGATCGGCCCCGGCCGACGAACCGCTGCTGCCTCTGGTCAACGAGCTGCGTTCGCTGCGCGGCGCCGGGCCCCTGATGATGCCGGCGATCGTGACGGCCCAAGGCCCCGCGTCGTCACCGGGCAAGACTGTCGAGGCCGGGGGACGCGCGCCCGGGGCCGATCACCCGGTGGCGCCGGAGCCGCGGGCGGACGAAGAATCCGGAGGGCGCGGTAGTCCCCGAAGGGAAACCGGACCGCACACACCGCCCCCGGTGGCGGAACCGGAGCCACCGGTCGGAACCGCTTCGGCGGCGCCGGGCGCCGGGGGGAGCGACCGACCCGTGCCATCGCGGCTTGCCCACGACCGCGACCTGCTGGAACGCGCGGTCCTCGCACCGCATCTCGATCGGGCCCCGGCGCGCCTTCCCGAGGTCCTGGCCACCGCGATCCGGGGGCTCGGAAAGGCCTTCGAACGCTGGCGGGAGGAGGGCGCTTCCGCGGAGGGGGCCCGTGCCCTCGGTGACCGGCTGCGCATCCTGCGGAACATGGCACGCCCGGTCGCCCTGAGGTTTGGCGAATTCGCCGGAGTCATGGAGGCCCTGGCGGTCGAGCTGGCCGATCGCGGTCATCCCGCCGGCCACGAGGCGCTGCAGGTCATCGCGGACGCGATCGAGGTGATGCCCCTGCTGCTCGACGAGGTGCGCGCGGGCGGTCCCGCGGACACGCCGCTCGTCGACATCGTGCTGCGCGCCGAGGCCGTGGTGTCGGAAGAGCCACAGGCCGCCGAGGAGGAGCTGCCCCCTTCACTGTCCAGTGACCTGCCGGGCCTGGACGCGATCCGCAGCCGCGGCCGGGCCGAGATGGCGCGTCTGGCTGCGGCCTTCGAGGCGCTGGAGGGGGGCGCCGGCTCCGCAGACCGCGGGGAGGAGGGTCCGCGCGCCCCGGCCCCGGAACAGACCCCGGAGGGGCTGCGCGCCGCGCTCACGCAGGCCACCGAACTCGCCGATTGGCAGCACCGGGTGGTCGATGCGCTGACCCGGATCGCCGACCAAGCACAGGCCCTGGAGGCGCTGGCCGGACGGCTGCCCGCCCCTGCGGCCGCAGCCGGTGGCTCCAATTCCGGGGCTGGATCCGGCGCGGGCGCAGCACTGGATGAACTGCAGCAGCTGCGGCACGCCCTGGGCGAGGCCGTGGGCGATGCCTCGGCGGCCGTGCTGCGGCAGCAGCGGCTGACCCGCATGCTGCGGGACTCGCTCGAGGGGTGCGTTCGACACGAGACCCCCGGAGATTGACGGAGCGGCGCCGCGCCCCACGCCAGCCCTTCCCAGCAAGGGGGCGATTCTGAGCGTTCGTGGCGGCGCGTGCCACGATGATCTTCAGCGCAGATCGCCGAACAGCGTCTGCAGCACCGCCAGACCGGCGACGCTCGCGGTCTCGGTCCTCAGGGTCCGGGGGCCGAGGCGCAGACCGCGGAACCCGGCGCCGCGCGCCAGCGCGATCTCCTCGGGCCCGAGGCCGCCCTCGGGCCCCACCAGGAACGCGACGGGGTCGTTCCCCGAGTCCGTCTGCACGCCGCGCCAGACCTCCGGCGGGTCGCCCGCTGGATCCGCCAGGGCCCGCAGCCCGCGCGTCGGAAGTGCCTCGAGGGCCTCCGGCAGTTGGCGCGGGGGATCCAGCCGGGCAAGCTCGTTGCGGCCGCATTGCTCCGTGGCGGCGCGCAGCACGCCCAGCCAGTGCCGGTAGCGGTTCTCCACGCGCCGGTGACCGCCACCCGAGCGGCTCCGGGCACTGAGCACCGGCCAGATCTCGGCGACGCCAAGTTCCACCGCCTTCTGGATGGCCAGGTCCATGTGGTCACCACGCGCAATGCCCTGAAGCAGGCGGATAGGCCGGGCGGGCGTGGTTGGCGCGGCCGCGACCTGGCCGATCCGCACGCTGCCCGCGCGCCGACCGGATACGGTGAGCACCGCAGCGTGCTCACGACCCGCGCCGTCGAAGACCCGGCAGGCGGCGCCGTCGCGCAGACGCAGCACCGAGACCGCATGCCGCAGCGTGCCGGCGGGTAGATCCACCACGCGCCCCGTCGCCAGCTCCGACTCGACCAGCAACCGGGGGATGCGCACGCGGTGGTTACCGGACGCCCAGGAACCGCCGGGGACGAACCCGGCTCAGGCGCTGGCCCGGAGTTCGCCGAGCCCGAGGTTCTTCCAGATCGCTTCGGCGGCTGCGGCCTGGTTCATCGAGTAGAAGTGGATGCCGGGGGCACCCTCCTCGAGGAGACGCGCGCAGAGCCTTGTCACCACCTCGATGCCGAAGGCACGGATCGACGCGGTGTCATCGCCGTAGGCCTCGAGCCGCTTGCGGATGAAGCGGGGAATTTCGGCACCGCAGGCATCGGAGAAGCGGGCCAGCTGCGTGTAGTTCGTGATCGGCATGACGCCGGGCACGATCGGGATCCCGACCCCCATCGCGCGCACCCGCTCGAGGAAGGCCATGTAGGCATCCGCGTTGTAGAAATACTGGGTAATTGCGGAGTCGGCACCCGCGGCGACCTTCTGGCGGAAGTGCTCGAGGTCCTTTTCCGCATTCGCGGCCTGCGGGTGAAACTCCGGATAGGCCGCGACCTCGATCTTGAACTGGTCGCCGAAGTTCTCGCGTATGAATGCGACCAGTTCGGCCGCATACCGGAATTCGCCCAGCCTGCCGCCGGTTCCGGAGGGCAAGTCGCCGCGCAGGGCCACCAGCCGGCGCATGCCGTGATTCCGGTAAGTCTGAAGCAGTTCGAGCAGGTCCTCTCGCGAGGAAGATATGCAGGAGATGTGCGGGGCGGCTTCGACCCTGCCCTCGCGCTGGATCTCCAGCACCGTGTCCAGCGTGCGGTCGCGGGTGGATCCGCCCGCCCCGAAGGTCACGGAGAAATAGGCCGGCTGAAGCGCGGTCAGCCTCTGGCGGGTGCGGCGCAGCCGCTCGATACCCTCCGCGTTCTTCGGCGGAAAGAATTCGAAGCTGAACACCGGCTTGTAACGTGTTGCCTGGTTCATCACAGGTTCCTCCTTGGATGATCCGGAACACCCCTGTCCGGCCCGCCCCCGGTTCGAGCAGCGCACTGCTCCCCGCTTCCGCGTGCGGAAGCGGGGCCGGGGCGGACCGGACGAGAGGGCCGGGTGAGGGGGCCGGTGTTCAGTAGCGGTAGTGTTCCGGCTTGAACGGACCGTCGGCCGGCAGGCCGAGGTAGGCGGCCTGCTCCTCGGTGAGGTGGGTGAGCTTCGCGCCGAGCTTCGTCAGGTGCAGCGCCGCGACCTTCTCGTCCAGGTGCTTCGGCAGCACGTAGACCCGGTTCTCGTAGCGTTCGCCATGCGCGAACAGCTCGATCTGCGCCATCGTCTGGTTGGTGAAGGAGTTCGACATCACGAAGCTCGGATGCCCCGTGCCGCAGCCGAGGTTCACCAGCCGGCCTTCAGCCAGCAGGATGATGCGCTTGCCGTCCGGGAAGATCACGTGGTCGACCTGCGGCTTGATGTTCTCCCACTCGTACTGGCGCAGGCCGGCGACATCGATTTCGGAGTCGAAGTGCCCGATGTTGCAGACGATGGCCTGGTCCTTCATGCGCGCCATGTGGTCGCTGGTGATCACGTCCATGTTGCCGGTGGCAGTCACGAAGATGTCGGCCTGCTCGGCGGCCTCATCCATCGTCACCACGCGGTAGCCCTCCATCGACGCCTGCAGCGCACAGATGGGGTCGATCTCCGTGATCCAGACGGTCGCGCCGAGTCCGCGCAGCGACTGAGCACTGCCCTTGCCAACATCGCCGTAGCCGCAGACCACCGCGATCTTGCCGGCGACCATCACGTCGGTGGCACGCTTGATCGCGTCCACCAGCGACTCGCGGCAGCCGTAGAGGTTGTCGAACTTCGACTTGGTCACCGAGTCGTTCACGTTGATCGCCGGGAACGCCAGCTCGCCCTTCTGCTCCATCTGGTAGAGACGGTGCACCCCGGTGGTGGTCTCCTCGGTCACGCCGCGGATGTTCTTCTTGATGTTCGAGTACCAGTTCGGGGAGGTCTCGAGACGCTTGCGGATGGCCGCGAACAGCGCCCGTTCCTCGTCGTTGCCCGGGTTGTCGAGGATGGACGGGTCCTGCTCGGCACGGGTGCCCAGCATCACCAGCAGCGTGGCATCGCCGCCGTCATCCAGGATCATGTTCGGCGTGCCGCCGTCGTGCCACTCGAACAGCCGGTGGGTGAAGTCCCAGTATTCCTCCAGGGTCTCGCCCTTGTACGCGAAGACCGGCGTGCCGCCGGCGGCGATCGCGGCGGCCGCGTGATCCTGGGTGGAGTAGATGTTGCAGGAGGCCCAGCGCACCTCGGCGCCCAGAGCCTCGAGGGTCTCGATCAGCACCGCGGTCTGGATCGTCATGTGCAGCGATCCGGCGATGCGGGCGCCCTTCAGGGGCTTTTCCTGCGCAAATTCCTTGCGGATCTGCATCAGGCCGGGCATCTCGGTCTCGGCGATCGCGATCTCCTTGCGACCGAAGTCGGCCTCGCCAATGTCCTTGACGACGTAATCCTGCTTACTGCTCGGGTTCATCACAGCATTCATGGTTTTAGAGCTCCGTGAGTCTGGACGAGCGCCGTTCCATCAGGAAGACACCGAACTGAGCCTGACGGGGATGCCGCTGCAGCGCTCCTCAGCTGGTGTAATTTTGTAACCCATATCAAGGGTCTGGATCCGTGCTGCCGTTTGCGTGTGGCGGGCGGCATGGATGCCGCCGTCAAGCCTGCAGGGAGGTATTCACGGCGGTCCGCCCACAGGCAGAACCCCCCGAAGTCCAGGCACCACCCTAACCGAGTCCGGCCGCGTCGCGGAGTTCCGCCGCCCGGTCGGCTCGCTCCCAGGGCAGGTCGATATCTTCGCGGCCGAAGTGCCCGTAGGCGGCCGTCCGGCGGTAGATCGGACGCAGCAGGTCCAGTGCCTGGATCAGGCCCCAAGGGCGCAGATCGAAGTGTTCCCGGATCAGCGCGGCAATGCGGTCGTCGGCGATCCGGCCGGTTCCGAAGGTGTCCACGCTGATCGACGTCGGCTGCGCGACGCCGATCGCGTAGGAGACCTGGATCTCGCACTTGTCGGCCAGTCCCGCGGCCACGACGTTCTTCGCCACATAGCGGCCCGCGTAGGCAGCGGAACGGTCGACCTTCGACGGGTCCTTCCCGGAGAAGGCGCCGCCGCCGTGCCGCGCCATGCCACCGTAGGTATCCACGATGATCTTGCGGCCGGTCAGGCCGCAGTCACCCACCGGGCCGCCGATTACGAACTGTCCGGTGGGATTGATGTGCACCTGGTCTTTCGCACACCGCGCAAGCCACTCTGCCGGGAGCACGGGCCTCAGGATCTCCTCCATCACCGCCTCCCGGAGGCTCTCCTGCGTGATCGCCGGATCGTGCTGGGTGGACAGCACCACCGCGTCGATGCCCGCCGGGATCCCGTCTTCGTAACGCAGCGTCACCTGGCTCTTGGCGTCCGGACGCAGCCAGGCCAGCGAGCCGTTCTTGCGCGCCTCGGCCTGCCGCCGCACCAGCCGGTGGGCGTAGTGGATCGGTGCGGGCATCAGCGCCTCGGTCTCGCGGGAGGCGTAGCCGAACATCAGGCCCTGGTCACCCGCGCCCTGGTTCGCGCGGTCCGACACGTCGCGGTCCACCCCCATCGCGATATCCGGAGACTGCTCTCCCAGCGCGTTCAGCACCGCACAGGTGTGGCCATCGAAGCCGACGTCGGAATCGACGTAGCCGATCCCGCAGACCGTTTCGCGCACGATCTTCTCGTAATCGATGATCGCGGTCGTGGTGATCTCTCCGGCGAGCAGCACCATGCCGGTCTTGGTGAGGGTCTCGCAGGCGATTCGGGCGTGCGGATCCTCCGCGACGATCGCGTCCACTACCGCATCGGAGATCTGATCCGCCATCTTGTCGGGATGTCCCTCCGAAACGGACTCGGAAGTGAACAGGTAACTCGTGGACATGCGTTTGTTCCTCGAACCTCAGGGCGGTGGACCGGGGCGGAAAGCCCGGTAGTGTAACCGCTGAGCACAAACATTTCTAAGTAGGCCCCGGCGGAATCCGTGACCCGCGGCGGCGGGTGCCCGGCCGCAGACTTGCCCCGGCACTCGAAACTGTACAAAATGCACCGCCTTTAAATGGGGTGAATTCGGCTGAAAGTCGCCGGCCGGCCAAACCGGTCTTCAATGCCGCCGACACCAATAATAAGAAGGCGGCCGGCGCCCGTGCATCGTTGGCACGCAGTCCTGACCCGTTCACACGATCATTCAGCTAGGAGATCCGCATGTCTTCCCGCAGAGAGCTTGCCAACGCCGTACGCGCCCTTTCGATGGACGCGGTTCAGAAAGCCAACTCCGGTCACCCGGGCGCTCCGATGGGGATGGCGGACATTGCCGAGGTGCTCTGGAACGATTATCTGAAGCACAACCCCGCGAACCCCGCCTGGCACGATCGCGACCGCTTCGTGATGTCCAACGGGCACGGCTCGATGCTGGTGTACTCCCTGCTTCACCTTACCGGTTACGACCTGCCGATGGACGAACTCAAGCAGTTCCGGCAACTGCACTCGAAGACGCCGGGCCACCCCGAGTACGGCTACACCGCCGGGGTGGAGACCACCACGGGTCCGTTGGGGCAAGGGGTCAGCAACGCGGTGGGCATGGCGCTGGCGGAGAAGATCCTGGCAGCACATTTCAACCGGGACGACCACCGCATCGTCGATCACCACACCTATGTCTTCCTCGGCGACGGCTGTCTGATGGAGGGGATTTCCCACGAGGCCTCCGCACTGGCCGGGACGCTCGGGCTGGGCAAGCTGATCGCCTTCTACGACGACAACGGCATCTCCATCGATGGCGAGGTCGATGGCTGGTTCACGGACGACACCCCCTCGCGTTTCGAGGCCTACGGCTGGCACGTGGTGCGGGGCGTGAACGGTCACAGCGCCGACGAGGTGAAGGCGGCGATCGAGCAGGCGCGGGCGGAGACCGGCAAGCCGACCCTGCTCTGCTGCAAGACCATCATCGGTTTCGGTTCGCCGAACAAGCAGGGCAAGGAGGAATGCCACGGTGCCCCGCTCGGCGCGGACGAGATCGAGCTCGCACGCAAGGAGCTTGGCTGGACGCACGGTCCGTTCGAAATTACGGAAACGATCTACGCCGGCTGGGACGCGAAGGAGAAGGGAGCCCGGGCCGAGTCCGAGTGGAACGACCGCTTCGAGTCCTACAGGGCCGCGCATCCGGAACTCGCGGCCGAGTTCCTGCGGCGCATGAACGGCGACCTGCCCCCCGACTGGACGGAGAAGGCCGAGGCCTTCATCCGGGAGACCATCGAGAAGGCGGAGAAGGTCGCCAGCCGCAAGGCCTCGCAGAATGCGATCACCGGATACGCGCCGGCACTGCCCGAACTGCTCGGCGGGTCCGCGGATCTCGCGGGTTCCAATCTCACCATGCATCCGGGCTCGAAGGGCGTGAGTCGCGACGATGCGGCGGGCAACTACATCTTCTACGGTGTGCGCGAGTTCGGCATGGCGGCGATCATGAACGGGATCGCGCTGCACGGCGGCTTCATTCCCTACGGTGGCACCTTCCTGATCTTCTCCGACTACGCCCGCAATGGCATCCGCATGTCGGCACTGATGGGGCAGCGTGTGCTCTACGTGCTCACCCACGACTCCATCGGTCTCGGTGAGGATGGCCCCACGCATCAGCCCGTCGAGCAAACGCCGAGCCTGCGGCTGATCCCGAACCTGAATGTCTGGCGTCCGTGCGACGGTGTCGAAACGGCAGTGGCCTGGAGGGCCGGCATCGAGCGCACGGACGGGCCTTCGGCCTTCATCCTCTCGCGCCAGGGCCTCGCGCCGCAGCAGCGTGACGAGGAGCAGGTGGCCAACATCGCCCGCGGCGGCTACGTGCTGCATGACAGCGATGGAACTGCCGAACTGATCCTGATCGCTACCGGTTCCGAGGTGGCCATCGCGGTGCAGGCGGCGCAGACCCTGGCGGAGAGGGGGCGCAAGGTGCGCGTCGTGTCGATGCCCTGCGTCGAACTCTTCGAACAGCAGGACCCCGGCTACCGCAACGCGGTGCTGCCCGCCGAGGTGCGGGCCCGCGTGGCGGTCGAGAGCGCTGCCACAACCGGCTGGTACAAGCACGTGGGTCTGGACGGCGCGGTGATCGGTCTGGACCGTTTCGGCGAGTCGGCTCCCGGTGGCGCCCTGATGGAGTACTTCGGCTTCACCGCGGAAAATGTCGTCAGCGTCGCGGAGTCGCTGCTGACCTGAGCACTGCGGGAAGACAGCACGGCAACACAGATTTCCGAGCAAGATCACGCAACCTGGGAGAAAGAGAGTTATGACGATCAAAGTCGGTATCAATGGTTTCGGCCGCATCGGCCGCATGGCGTTCCGGGCGATTCACAGGGAGTTCCCCGAACTCGAGGTGGTCGCGATCAACGACCTGCTGGATCCCGAGTACCTGGCCTATATGCTGCGCTACGACTCGGTCCACGGTCGTTTCGACGGCGAGGTGTCGGTGGAAGGCAACAGCATGACCGTCGACGGGAAGAAGATCCGCCTGACCGCCGAACGCGACCCCGCCAGCCTGAAGTGGAGCGAGGCCGGTGCGGCCGTGGTGATCGAGTCCACCGGCTTCTTCCTGACCGAGGAAACCTGTCAGAAGCACATCGACGCGGGTGCGCAGAAGGTGGTCCAGAGCGCGCCGTCGAAGGATGCGACGCCGATGTTCGTCTACGGCGTGAACCACAACGAGTACGCCGGCCAGGCGATCCTGTCCGCCGCCTCCTGCACCACCAATGCGCTGGCCCCGGTGGCCAAGGTCCTGCACGACAACTATGGCGTGAAGCGGGGGCTGATGAGCACCGTGCACGCCGCCACCGCGACCCAGAAGACCGTCGACGGGCCCTCGCAGAAGGACTGGCGCGGCGGCCGCGGCATCCTCGAGAACATCATTCCGTCCTCCACCGGCGCTGCGAAGGCGGTCGGCAAGGTGCTGCCCTCGCTGAACGGCAAGCTGACCGGCATGGCCTTCCGCGTACCGACCTCGGACGTCTCGGTGGTCGACCTGACCGTGGAACTCGACAAGGGTGCGGGTTACGACGACATCTGCAAGGCCATGAAGATGGCCTCCGAGGGCGAGCTGAAGGGCGTGCTTGGCTACACGGAGGAGAAGGTCGTCTCCACCGACTTCCGCGGCTCCAGTACCCCGTCGATCTTCGACGCCGGGGCCGGAATCCAGCTCGACGATACCTTCGTAAAGGTCGTCGCCTGGTACGACAACGAATACGGCTACACCTGCAACATGCTGCGCATGGTGCAGCACGTCGGGCAGTAAGCGCCGATCCCGCCTGCCCGGCGGCAGCGGAGTCCCTGTGGCGCCGCTGCCGCCGCGCATCCGCGCCTCGTGCGAGGAGAGGCTCGGCAAGGAACATTGCTTCTTGCCCAACCTCTTTCCCGTTTCATGTCCCGTGTCCCCATAGGAGTGGTCTGATGTCCGTGATCAAGATGACCGACCTCGATCTGAGCGGTAAGCGCGTGTTGGTCCGCCAGGATCTGAACGTTCCCGTCAAGGACGGCAAAGTCACCTCGGACGCCCGCATCCGGGCCAGCCTGCCGACCGTGGAGAAGGCCCTCGAAGGGGGCGCCCAGGTAATGCTGATGTCGCACCTGGGACGCCCGCAGGAGGGCGAGTTCTCCGAGGCGGACTCGCTGGCCCCCGTTGCCGCCCACATGGGGCAGTTGCTGGGACGCGAGGTGCGTCTGGTACGCGACTACCTCGACGGTGTGGATCTGGCCGAAGGCGAGGTGGTGCTGCTGGAGAACGTGCGGTTCAACCCGGGGGAGAAGAAGGACGACGAGGAGCTGGCAAGGAAGTACGCCGCACTGTGCGATGTCTTCGTGATGGACGCCTTCGGTACCGCGCACCGCGCGCAGGCATCGACCCACGGCGTCGGCCGCTTCGCGCCCACCGTCTGCGCCGGACCTCTGCTGGCGGCCGAGCTCGAGGCGCTGGGCAAGGCGCTCGACCACCCGAAGCGCCCGCTGGTCGCGATCGTCGGCGGTTCCAAGGTCTCGACCAAGCTGACCGTGCTCGAGTCCCTGTCCGGGGTCGTCGATCAGCTGATCGTCGGCGGCGGTATCGCCAACACCTTCATTGCCGCCCAGGGGCACCCTGTCGGCAAGTCGCTGTGCGAGCACGACCTGATCGACGAGGCGAAGCGCCTGATGGAAACGGCTCGCGCCGAGGGGAGCGAGATCCCGGTGCCGACCGACGTGACCGTGGGTCAGGAATTCTCGGAATCCACTCCGGCCGAGGTCAAGCCGGTGACCGGAGTGGCCGAGGGCGACATGATCTTCGATGTCGGTCCCGACACCGCCTCCTCCTATGCCGAGCTGCTGCGCAAGGCGGGCACCATCGTCTGGAACGGCCCGGTCGGCGTCTTCGAGTTCGATCAGTTCGCCGCGGGCACGAAGGCGCTGGGCAAGGCGATCGCCGAGAGTGACGCCTTCTCCATCGCCGGCGGAGGGGATACCCTTGCCGCCATCGACAAGTACGGCCTGAGTGACCGGATCAGCTACATCTCCACCGGAGGCGGCGCCTTCCTCGAGTTTCTGGAGGGCAAGACCCTGCCCGCGGTGGCGATGCTCGAAGAGCGCGCCCGGGACTGAACGGCCACGGCAACCCTGGAATCGCTGCATTCATGAGACGTACCAAGATCGTGGCCACGCTGGGGCCTGCGACCGACAGCGAGCGGGCCCTGGAGCGGTTGGTGGAGGCCGGAGTGGACGTGGTCCGCATCAACTTCTCCCACGGGGATGCCGCGAGCCATCGCCAGCGGGTCGCCCGGATACGGGAGATCGCCGTTCGGTCCGGGCGCTGTGTCGGGGTGCTCGGGGATCTCCAGGGTCCGAAGATCCGCATCGCCCGCTTCCGTGAAGGCCCGATCGAACTGAACGAGGGCGACGCATTCGCGCTGGACGCCACCCTCGCGAACGACGCCGGTGACCGGAGCCAGGTTGGCCTGACCTATCCCGACCTGCCCAGCGACGTACATGCCGGGGACACGCTGCTGCTCGACGACGGCCGGCTGGTGCTGAAGGTCGAGGCGGTCCGGGATCAGCGCATCGAGACGACGGTGCTGGTCGGGGGCATGCTGTCGAACAACAAGGGCATCAACCGAATGGGCGGCGGCCTGTCGGCGCCGGCGATCACCGAAAAGGATCGGGAGGATGTCCGGCTGGCGGCCGAACTCGAGGTCGACTTTCTGGCCGTGTCCTTTCCCCGTTGCGCGGAGGACATCCAGCTGGCGCGCTCCCTCCTGCACGAGGCCGGCGGGGATGCCGCGATCTGCGCGAAGATGGAACGTGCAGAGGCGCTGGAAATGGCCGACGAGATCCTGGCGGCCTCGGACGTGATCATGATCGCACGCGGTGACCTGGGCGTGGAGATTGGCGACGCGGAGCTCCCGGCCGTGCAGAAGAACCTGATCTCCCGCGCCCGCAAGCTGAACCGCGTGGTGATCACCGCGACCCAGATGATGGAATCGATGATACAAAGCCCGATCCCGACCCGGGCCGAGGTCTTCGACGTCGCGAACGCGGTACTCGACGGCACTGACGCGGTGATGCTTTCTGGCGAGACGGCCACGGGGCGCTATCCGCACAGGGCCGTGGACAGCATGGGTCGGATCTGTGCGGCGGCGGAACGCCAGCGCGCGGCACGACAGTCCACCCACCGCATGGACAGCTATTTCGGCCGGGTCGACGAGGCCATCGCGATGGCCACGATGTACACTGCCAACCACCTGGACGTCGCGGCGATCGCGGCGCTGACCGAGTCCGGATCGACCGCTCTGTGGATGTCCCGGATCAGTTCCGGCATCCCGATCTTCGCGTTGACCCGGCAGGCAAAGACCAGTCGGCGCATGACCCTGTACCGCGGCGTTTATCCCGTTGTCCTGCCGACGATTCCCGACACCCACGCGGAAACGAACCGGGAGGCGATCCGCCTGCTCCTGGAGGAGGGGGTCGTGAAGGACGGCGAACTGGTGATCATCACCAAGGGCGATCTCGACGGGGTGCCGGGAGGCACCAATGCCCTCAAGATTCTTCGTGTCGGCGAGACCGTCACCGTTCCCTGATACCATCTGCGCGAGAGCAACGATGCACCCCACCCGAATCCTGTAAGGAGGAAGACATGGCTCTGATTTCCCTTCGCCAGCTGCTGGACCATGCCGCCGAGCACGGCTATGGCATGCCGGCCTACAACGCCAACAACATGGAACAGGTCCACGCGATCATGGAGGCGGCCGCCGCGGTCGATTCCCCGGTGATCATCCAGGCCTCGGCGGGTGCGCGCAAGTACGCCGGCGAGCCCTTCCTGCGTCACATCATCCTCGCGGCGGTGGAGCAGTATCCGGACATTCCGGTGGTCCTGCACCAGGACCATGGCTCCGAGCCCGCGGTGTGTCTCCGCTCGATCCAGTCCGGGTTCACCTCGGTGATGATGGACGGCTCCCTGATGCCGGACATGAAGACCCCGGCTACCTACGACTACAACGTCGACGTGACCGCCAAGGTGTCGGAAATGGCCCACGCGGTGGGTGTGTCCGTCGAGGGTGAACTGGGCTGCCTGGGTTCGCTCGAGACCGGCATGGCCGGTGAGGAAGACGGCTCCGGCGCCGAGGGCCAGCTGTCGCACGACCAGCTGCTGACCGACCCGAACGAGGCCGCCGATTTCGTGAAGAAGACCAGCGTGGATGCGCTCGCGATCGCAATCGGCACCTCGCACGGGGCGTACAAGTTCACCCGTCCGCCGACCGGGGACATCCTGGCGATCCAGCGCATCAAGGAGATCCATGCACGCATCCCGGAGACCCACCTGGTGATGCACGGCTCCTCCTCGGTGCCACAGGAGTGGCTGGAGATCATCAACAACTACGGCGGCGATATGGGCGAGACCTATGGCGTGCCGGTCGAGGAGATCCAGGAAGGCATCAAGCACGGCGTGCGCAAGGTCAACATCGACACCGACCTGCGCATGGCCTCCACGGGCGCGGTCCGCAAGTTCCTCGCGGAAAACCCGAAGGAGTTCGACCCGCGCAAGTTCCTGATCCCCTCGACCAAGGCGATGAAGGACATCTGCCAGGCCCGGTACGAGGCCTTTGGCTGCGCCGGCATGGCCTCCAAGATCAAGCCGGTCGACCTTGCGACCATGGTCAGCCGCTACAAGGCCGGCGAGCTGGATCCGAAGGTCAACTGAGGGCCGGTGACACCAGCCCTTGCGCCGCGGATGCCGGGACAGGGAGGACCCGGCCCGGGCACCGGATGATCGCAGGGGGGGCATTGGCCCCCCCTTGTTGTGACAGAATGCCCCTACCGGATACCCCCGGCGCCGTCGGAATGGCCTTCAGCGCGCGGCGGGCCCCGGATCCATGACCCGCGGAGTCCTGCCGCGAGGCCGTCTTGCAGTCCCCAGGAGGTTCCTGATGAAGAAGTTCGCCCTGCTGTCCCTGCTGTTCGTCTGGGTCCTCCCGGCGATGGCCCAGGCGCAGTTATTCACGCGGGACGTGGACCCGCAGGAGCTGATCGATGATGCGCGCGAGACCCTGCGCGACATGGCGCGGCACCCGGATTACGAGGCCCTGCAGAGCGACCTCGAGTCGGCGCGCGGTGTGCTGATCTTTCCCCGGGTGGTCCGGGGCGGCTTTTTCGTCGGCGGCTCCGGCGGCCTGGGGGTCTTCATGGCCTGGGACGACGAACGCGGGGATTACAGCCCGGTGGCCTTCTACTCACTCGGCTCCGTGAGCCTCGGGATCCAGTTCGGGGGCGAGGTCGCGGAGGTGATCATCATCGCGCGGAGCCGGAACGCGGTGGACTCGATGTTCGCCGACGTCTTCCGGCTCGGTGGCGATGCGTCGGTGGCCGCGGGGCCCGTGGGCGCTGGCCGCAGCGCGACCGTCACGGCCGACTTCGTGTCCTACGCACGCTCCCAGGGGGCCTTCCTCGGAATGAGTCTCGAAGGCTCGCGACTGCGCGTCCGCGATGACTTCAATGAGGCCTACTACGGCGAGGAGCTGCGCCCTGTTCAAATCATCGAGGCGCGGCGGGTCGACAATCCCGGCACCCATGCACTGCGCGAGGAACTTGCGTCCTACCGTCTGCCGTCCGCGGGCGAGCCGGAGGGAGCCGAACCGGAGGAGCAGAAGGGGGAAGCGCAGGGCCAATCCTTGCAGGAAGTTCAGCCGATCGAACCCGGTTCCGGCGGTCTGACCATCGATGAGATGGAGGCCGAGAGTATCTGATCCACTGCCGCCGCAGCTGCGTCCTCCGACAGACCGAGGATCGGCAGGCCGCTGCGGCGGGCCAGCTCCGCGCGGTTGTCCATCGCCGGATGCGCGTCCGGGCGGCGGCGGTTCAGGACCACGGCCACGACCCGCAGGCCGCGGCGGTCCAGGGCCTCGAGCGCCAGCAGGCATCCGCTCAGCGTGCCCAGCCGGTCCTCGGCCACCAGCAGCACCGGGTCACCCAGCGCCTCGGCGAGATCGGCGTTCAGGCCGTCCTCGCACAGCGGCGAGTACAGCCCTCCGGCACCCTCGGTGATGCGCCACGCGTCCGCCGGCCGCGCGCTCGCGGCCACCAGATCGGCCAGGTGCAGCGGTGACCCCTCCAGGCGGGCCGCGAGGTCTGGTGCCAGCGGCTCGGCCAGCCGGTAGCGGTTGATCTCGGACAGCCGCTCCGGAGCCAGTCCGGCGGCGGCGGCTAGGAGCGCGGCATCCTCCGGGAAGCGCTGTCCGTCCCGCAGCGAGCAGCCGGATTCCACCGGCTTTCGTGGCGCGACGTTCAGGCCACGGGCGCGCCAGATCCGGGCGACCGAGCACGCAATGAAGGTCTTGCCGACGCCGGTGTCCGTTGCGGTCACGAACAGGCCGCCGGCGCGCGGCAGGGGGGCATCGCTGGTGTTCATGCCGGGTCCGCGGTCAGGCGCCGGAGTGCCTCCTGGTAGCGCTCCGCGGTGCGGGCCACTATCTCCGCCGGAATCTCCGGGCCGGGCGCCTGCTTGTCCCAGTCGAGGCCCTCCAGGTAGTCCCGGACGAACTGCTTGTCGAAGGATTCCGGGCTGATGCCCGGCCGGTAGCGCTCTTCGGGCCAGAAGCGCGAGGAATCCGGCGTCAGGACCTCGTCGATCAGGTGCAGCCGGCCGGTCGCGTCGAGTCCGAACTCGAACTTGGTGTCCGCGATCAGGATGCCGCGGCGCCGGGCGTGCTCTCGGGCCATCGCGTAAATGCTCAATGCCGTGTCGCGCACCGCCTCCGCCATCCTGCCACCGAGCAGGGAGACCACGGCCGCGAAATCCATGTTCGCATCGTGTTCCCCCTTGCCGGCCTTGGTGCTCGGCGTGAACAGGGCCTCGGGCAGCCGGGTGGCGAGGGTGAGGCCTTCGGGGAGTTCGATGCCGCAAAGTGTTCCGGTCGCCTGGTAGTCCTTCCAGCCCGAACCGATCAGGTAGCCCCTGACCACCGCCTCGACCGGCAACGCCCGCAGCCGCCTCACCACGAGGCTGCGCCCCTCCAGCGGTTGGCGGATGCCGGGATCCGGCACCACCTCGGACAGCGGGATGTCGGTCAGCTGGTTCGGAATGCCCAGTACCTGTTCGACCCTGCGCATCCAGAAGACCGTGATGGCGGTGAGGATCCGGCCCTTGTCGGGGATCGGTGTCGGCAACACCACGTCGAAGGCCGACAGCCGGTCGGTGGTGACCATCAGCAGATGATCCTCTCCCAGCGCGTAGAGATCCCGCACCTTCCCGCGGTGGATCAGCGGCAGGCCCGGGATGTCGCTCTCGAACATCGTATCTTTCATGGGCGAATCTTAACGTGAAAATCCTGCGCACGCGCACAGCCAAACGGTCCAGCACCGAAGACGGGAACGCAAGCCGGGGACAGATTTACAAGTCTGTCCCCGGGGGTGGTCGGTGGTCCCTTGCCGGGGCACCCGTGGGTCGAGCAGCGGCTCGGTCAGCCCGCATGCCCAAGGCGACCCCCACGTCTTGCCCCTGCCCCGCGTGTGGGCTATCTTTGGCCTCCTATG
>JAABTX010000005.1 GCA_011389655.1 Thioalkalivibrio sp. | reverse complement strand
CGGCGGGTGTCGGCAGCAGGGATGCTGCCGTCAAGCCTACAGGGAGGTATTCACGGCGTCCCGCCGGAAGCCGCACCGAGCCGCTGCGACAGCGCCCGGCCAGCCCGCATGCCCAAGGCGACCCCCACGTCTTGCCCCTGCCCCGCGTGGGGGCTATCTTTGGCCTCCTATGGACGCTGCAGATGCGAAGGTGGGCGTGGTGATGGGCAGCGGTTCCGACTGGCCCACGATGGAACACGCCGTCGCTATCCTGAAGGGGCTCGAGATTCCCTCGGAGGCGCGCGTGGTGTCCGCCCACCGCACACCGGACCTGCTCTTCCAATACGCCGAACAGGCCGCGGGCCGGGGGCTGCAGGCGATCATTGCCGGCGCGGGCGGGGCGGCCCACCTGCCGGGAATGCTGGCTGCGAAGACCACGGTGCCGGTGCTGGGGGTGCCGGTGGCCTCGCGGCACCTGAAGGGGCAGGATTCGCTGCTGTCGATCGTGCAGATGCCGAAGGGCATCCCGGTGGCGACCTTTGCGATCGGCGAGGCGGGCGCCGCGAACGCGGCCCTGTTCGCGGCGGCGATGCTCGCCAACGGAGATGCCGCGCTGCGCGCGCGCCTCGAGCGCTTCCGGGAATGCCAGCGTGACGCGGTGCTGGCACAGGAGCTGCCAGCGGTGCACCGGTGATTCTCCCTCCGGCGACCCTCGGACTGCTCGGCGGCGGGCAGCTGGGCCGCTATTTCACCGTCAGCGCCAAGACCATGGGCTATCGCGTCTGGGTGCTCGATCCCGATCCCGACAGTCCCGCCGGTCGGCTGGCGGACCGTCATCTGCGCGCCGGATTCGACGACCCGGACGCGCTCGCGGAACTCGCGGCACATGCGGCCGTGGTCACCTGCGAGTTCGAGAACGTGCCGGCGGCCAGCGCCGAATGGCTGGCCGGCCGTGTGCTGCTGCGGCCGGATCCGCGGGCACTCGCGATCGCGCAGGACCGGCTCGCGGAAAAGCGGTTCCTGGAGGATGCCGGCGTCGCGGTTGCGCCCTGGCTCCCGGTCGAGGACGCTGCGGCCGCGCGTACGGCGGCGCCGGACTGGAACCCGCCGGCCATCCTGAAGACCGCGCGCCTCGGCTACGACGGCAAGGGGCAGTTTCCTGTCCGCACCCGCGAGGCCGTCGCCCGGGCCTTCAGCCAACTGGGGGAGGTCCCCTGCGTGCTCGAACAGCGGCTGGACCTGGACCGCGAGGTCTCCGTGGTGCTGGCGCGGGCCCCCGACGGCAGCTGCCGCTGCTTCCCGGTCACGGAGAACGAACACCGCGGAGGCATCCTGCACCTGAGCCGGGTCCCGGCCCGGGTCCCCGAGGAGATCCGGGTCCAGGCGGAAGCGGTTGCGCAGCACATCGCCGAGCGTCTTGATTATCACGGTGTGCTTGCCGTCGAGTTCTTCCTCACCGGTTCGGGGAGATTGCTGGTGAACGAGATCGCGCCGCGGCCGCACAACTCCGGTCACTACACCCTGGATGCGGTCACCGTCTCGCAGTTCGATCAGCAGGTGCGGGCGGTCTGCGGGCTGGCACTGGCGCCTGCCGAGCTGGTGGCGCCGGCGGCAATGCTGAACCTGCTCGGGGACCTGTGGCCGGAAGGCGCCGCCATGCCCGATTTTTCCCCCCTGCTGTCCCATTCCCGAGCCCGGCTGCATTTGTACGGGAAGCCGGCTGCGCGTCCGGGCCGGAAGATGGGGCACGTGAACATCCTCGGGGCCCCGGAAGAGGCGGATGCCGCGAGGCCGGCCCGGCTCGCCGAGACCCTGTGGGCCGGATTGCGCGGTGCCGTCACCGGGGGCGCCGCCAATGGCTGAGGGCCGGGACCTGAACAATTCCGCGGAACGGCGTCGACTGCAGCGCGAACTCAAGAGGGACATCCGCTTCGCCGACGTGCTGGCCGGGGAGCCGTTGGAGTTTGTGACCACCTGGGGCCTGTTCTCGCCGCGGCGCATCGACGACGGCACGCGGCTTCTCCTCGCTCATGCGGAGGTGCGACCCTCCGACCGCTGCCTCGATCTGGGCTGCGGCTACGGACCGATCGGGCTGACCTTCGCGCGCAAGGCCCACGAGGGCCGCTGCACGCTGGTGGACAAGGACTTCGTTGCGGTGGAGTACAGTCGCCGCAACGCCGAGCTGAACGGCCTCGCGAACGTCGACTGCCTGCTCAGCAACGGCTTCGCCCAGATCGCCGATCGACGCTTCGACGTGATCGCATCCAACCTTCCGGCGAAGGTGGGCCGGGAGCTGCTCTACACCTACCTGCTGGATGCGTGGGACCAGTTGAACCCCGGAGGCCGTCTCTATGTCGTAACCATCACCGGCCTGCGGCGCTTCATCGAGCGGGGCTTCAGGGAGGTCTTCGGCAACTACGACAAGCTGAAGCAGGGCCGGGACTACACGGTCGCCGTTGCCCGGCGCGCAAGCGACTGAATCCTGTCCTGCAACCGGTGCGCGCCGCCCGGATCCAATCGAGCCCCGCAGATGCATCACATCGACGTTGCCTTTCCGTTGTGGCTGCAACTCTTCTCGGCCGCCGGCCTGACCCTGCTGCTGGTCTGGATGTTCCGGGGCATGACCTGGGACGAGCTGTTCGTGCCCGGTCGCCTTCAGCAGTTCGTTCTGGCAACCCTTGCACTGGCGCTGATCTGGAGCATGCGTGCTGCCTCGGTGGACGGCCTGGCGATGCATTTTCTCGGCGTGGTTGTGGTGACGCTGGTCTTCGGCTGGCAGCTCGCCATCCTGATGACCACCCTGGTGGTGGCCGCGCTGGCGGTGCTTGGCATCGTCGACCCGATGCTGGCGCCGCTGAAGATCCTTCTGACCGGCGTGGCGCCGGCACTGGGCACCTGGGGACTGCTCCGCTTCAGCGAGCGGCGCCTGCCCCCGCACATGTTCATCTACCTCTACGTGGTCGGCTTCTTCGGCGGGATGCTGTCGGTGCTGGTGGTGATGGCCGGAAACGCCGTGGTCTTCGGTCTCTTTACGGATGCGGCGTGGGAGTCTATCTTCAGGGAGTATCTGCAATACACCCCGTTGCTGGTGTTGCCGGAGGGCGTGCTCAACGGCATGGTGATCACCGGTCTGGTGATGTTCCGTCCGGAGTGGGTGATCACCTATTCGGATGCGCGGTACGTGGACGGCCGTTAATGCCCCGTTCAGGATTGCCGGCGCAATCTGGGATCGTTCCACAGAAAAACAGGCATCTTGCCCGCTGATCCTTGAAGGAGGATACGAGATGAAGAAACTGATGTTGGTCGCCGCGAGTGTGGTGATGGCCGCCGGAGTGACCGGCGTCGCGCAGGCCGGCGATGCCGTGGCCGGTCAGGCCAAGTACGCGACCTGCGTGGGCTGCCACGGTGCGGAAGGCCAGGGGCAGGCGATCTTCCCGGCGGTGGCGGGCAAGGATCAGGACTATCTCGTCGATGTGCTGAATCAGTATCGCGCCGGTGAGGACGTCGGACCCAACGCCGCGATGATGAAGCCGCACGCGATGAACCTGAGCGACGAGGACATCGCCGACCTGGCCGCATACATGAACTCCCTGGAGTGATACCCCCGGCATCGCAGTCTCCGGACTGCACCCCGACGGGCTGACAGGGCCGCCGCAAGCTCCACTCGCGGCGGCCTCTTTCGTTCCAGGGGAGCTCCACCGGTTTTGCCTAGCGCCAGGCCTTCCGGTAAAGTCTAGCGGCTACGCCGTGCGCCGTCCTGGCGCGGGCGTGCAACTGGTTCCGACCGCGAGGTTCCCATGGCCCTTCCCGATCTGATTGCCCCTTCCATCCTGTCCGCCGACTTCGCCCGCCTCGGGGAGGAGGTCGACAACGTGCTGCGCGCCGGCGCCGACATCGTGCACTTCGACGTGATGGACAATCACTATGTGCCCAATCTGACGATCGGCCCGCTGGTCTGCGAGGCCCTGCGCAAACACGGCGTGACCGTGCCGATCGACGTGCACCTGATGGTCAAGCCGGTAGACCGCATCGTGCCCGATTTCGCGCAGGCCGGGGCCACCTACATCACCTTTCATCCCGAGGCCTCGGACCACATCGACCGCACCCTGCAGCTGATCAAGTCCGAGGGCTGCAAGGCCGGTCTGGTCTTCAACCCGGCAACGCCGCTGTCGCACCTCGACTACGTGATGGACAAGATCGACATGATCCTGCTGATGTCCGTGAACCCGGGCTTTGGCGGCCAGAAGTTCATCCCTGCGACGCTGGACAAGCTGCGCGAGGCGCGCCGGCGCATCGAGGAGTCCGGGCGCGAGATCCGGCTCGAGGTCGACGGCGGCGTGAAGGCGGACAACATCCGCGAGGTCAAGGCCGCCGGCGCGGACACCTTCGTCGCCGGTTCCGCGATCTTCGGTGCGGCCAGTGACACCGACCCGAACCACTACGACAGCGTCGTGCGCAGGATGCGCGAAGAGCTCGCCCAGGCCTGACCCGGAGTGCCGCCGTGCCCCTGCCGCGTCCCCGGATGATCCTCATCGACCTGGACGGCACGCTGGTCGACAGCGTGCCCGACCTGGCCTTCAGCGTCGATGCGATGATGGACGAGCTTGGCCTGCCGCGGCGTGGCGAGCGGGCCGTGCGCAAGTGGGTCGGCAATGGCGTCGAACGCCTGGTCAAGCGCGCGCTGGTGAACGATCTCGATGGCGATCCGGATCCCGAGCTCTATGACCGGGCGCTGCCGGCCTTCATGCGCGTGTACCAGGAGAACACCTCGCGGCGCAGCCGACTGTATCCGGGAGTGCGCGAAGGTCTCGACCAACTTCAGGCCGAGGGCTTCCGCCTGGGCTGCGTGACCAACAAGGCCGAGCGCTTCACGCTGCCGCTGCTGCGCGACAAGGGCATCCTGGATCGATTCTCGATCGTCGTCTCGGGTGACACGCTGGAATTCAGCAAGCCGCACCCGGCGCCCCTGCTGCACGCCGCCGCGGAACTCGGCGTGACGCCCGGGGAGTCGCTGATGATCGGCGACTCCCGCAGCGACGTGAAGGCGGCACGGGCGGCCGGCTTCCGGATCGTGTGCATGAGCTATGGATACAATCACGGCGAGGACATCCGCGCGGAAGGTCCGGACGCCGTGCTCGACCGCCTGGACGAGCTGCCGCCCCTGCTGCAGCCCGAGGCCGCCTGATGCAGTACGGCGAGGGCGACGGACCGCCGCCGGGTGGCCATGGCACCTGAGCAGTACGACCGCCTGGTGGCCGAGGGTCACAACCGCATTCCGCTGGTGCGGGAGGTGCTGGCGGATCTCGACACCCCGCTGTCGATCTTCATGAAACTGGGCAACCAGCCCTTCACCTACCTGTTCGAATCGGTGCAGGGCGGCGAGAAGTGGGGGCGCTATTCGTTTATCGGCCTCCCGGCGCGCACGCTACTGCGGGTGCGTGGCCACCAGATCGAGGTGGAGACAGACGGGGTGGTCGTGGAGAGCCTCGAGCATGCCGATCCGCTGGCCTGGATCGAGGAATTCCAGGCCCGCTTCCGGGTGCCGGACCTCGGGGGATTGCCCCGCTTCACCGGCGGCCTGGTCGGCTATTTCGGCTTCGAGACCGTGCAGCTGATCGAGTCACGGCTGGCCGGCCGGCACAAGCCCGATGCCCTCGGGCTTCCGGACATCCTGCTGATGGTGTCCGACGAGGTGGTGGTGTTCGACAACCTCGCCGGCCGGCTCTACCTGGTGGTGCACGCGGATACCTCGCGTGCCGATGGCCAGGCGGAGGCCTCCCGGCGGCTGGACCGGCTCGAGGCCCGGCTGCTCGAGCCCTTCGAGCGGCCGCAGCCACACCCGAGACCGCACGCGGTGCCGGAGTACTCCGCCGGCTGGTCCGGCGGGGACTTCAAGTCCGCGGTGGCCCGGGCACAGCAGTACATCATCGACGGCGACGTGATGCAGGTGGTGCTGGCGCAGCGCATGAGCGTCCCGTTCAGCGCGCCGCCCCTGGATCTTTACCGTGCACTGCGCGGACTGAATCCCTCCCCGTACATGTACTACATGGATCTCGGCGATCACCACGTGGTGGGGGCCTCGCCGGAGATCCTGGTGCGTCTCGAGGAGGAACGGGTCACGGTGCGCCCGATCGCGGGGACCCGCCCCCGCGGTCGCAGCCCCGAGGAGGACCAGGCCCTCGAGACGGAGCTGCTGGCGGACCCCAAGGAGCGGGCCGAGCACCTGATGCTGATCGACCTTGGGCGGAACGACGTGGGGCGGGTCGCCAGCACCGGGACCGTGAAGGTCACCGATACGATGGTGGTCGAGCGCTATTCGCACGTGATGCACATCGTGTCCAACGTGGAGGGCCTGCTGAAGCCCGGCCTGAGCGCGATGGACGTGCTGCGCGCGACCTTCCCGGCGGGCACGGTCAGCGGCGCTCCGAAGATCCGGGCACTGGAGATCATCCAGGAACTGGAGCCGGTCAAGCGGGGCGTTTATGCTGGAGCTGTCGGTTATCTCTCGTGGTCCGGGAACATGGATACCGCGATCGCGATCCGCACCGCCGTCCTGCACGATGGCGTGCTGCATATCCAGGCGGGTGCGGGAGTGGTGTACGACTCAGTGCCGGAGAACGAGTGGCAAGAGACCTTGAACAAGGGCCGGGCGGTGGTGCGTGCCGCGGAGATGGCCATTTCCGGGTTGAGTCCGCGTCGCGCCTGAGCGGCAGCGCCCGACGCATGCTGCGCGCAACCCTGTTTCTGCTGCTGCTGGGGCTCTTGCCGCAAGCGGCGCTGGCGCAGGTGATGCTGCTGATCCCCGGGGTTCAGTCCCAGCAGCAGACCCACCCCTTCCGCGAGGCCGGCGTCACGGTTCCGCTGGTGGCCTCGGGCTGGATCGACGGCGGACAGATGCTGCCGTCGGTTCGCGGCGTGGAATTCGACCGCTCGCCCGAGGCCAGAAGCAGGCTGTTCTACACCCTGGTGATGCCCACCGAGCGGCCGATCTCGATGCAGGCCGAGTGGCTGAACCTCTACCTCGATGCGGTCACGCGGCGCCATCCCGACGAGCCCGTGATCCTGGTTGCCCACTCCCTGGCCGGTATCGTGGCGCGTTATTCCCTGGTCACGCGCAAGCGCCCGGAGGTGTCTGCGCTGATCACCATCGCCAGTCCCCATGTGGACGGCACGATGATCCAGCTTGGCGATTTCTTCTGGCAGTCGCCGCTCGGCACCTACACGCCGCTCCTGGGCCAGTCTGATCTCCGGCAGCTCCTGGAGCTGTACTCCGGAATCAGCCCGGACCAGTCCGGCAACGTGCTGCGCTGGCTCAGTCACCAGACCCATCCGGACATCCGCTATGTGGGCATCGTGCGGATGGCGGATACGGTCGTGGAACCGATGCTGCAGGATCTCAACCGCGTGTCGGATCTCAGGGGGCGGGCCGAGCGGTTGCTGAGTCCGGGCGGGCACGCACTGGCGGGGAGTGACGGCACGATTCTCGCCGCCCTGTTTTCGCAGAGCGTCGGGGAGTCCGAGCGCTGACCGCAGACATGGGGTGCCCGGGCCCCGGCGTGCCGGGGCCCGGATCCTTCAGGCCGCGTTGTCGAAGATGAAGTGATGCCGCGGGCGATACTGCCTTATGTCCTGTTTCCCGAGCACCTTGAGCACCTCCGGGTGATTGGCGAACTGATCCAGCGTGATGCCGTCGAGGAAGTCGTGTAGCTGCTGGTCGAATTCCATCCAGAGCTTCTCGGTCAGCGGCGGCTCCTCTTCCGCTTCGGTCTCGTCCTGGTGCTGCTTCAGCCGGGTCAGGTTCATCGTGTCGCCGAGTGCGTCGATGATGTCGGCAACGCTGACCTGCTCGGGACGCCGCGCCAGGCGGTAACCGCCGCCCGGACCGCGGATTCCCTCGACGAGTCCACCCTTGCGCAGCTTTGCGAACATCTGCTCAAGGTAGGACATCGATATCCCCTGCCGCTCGGAGATGCCGATCAGCGTCACCGGTCCGGTGCGCTCGTGGATGGCGATGTCCATCATCGCGGTAATGGCGAAACGGCCCTTGGTCGAGAGTTTCATCGCGGACTCCTGGCTTTTGTGCTTGTTCGGCATTAGATCAAAGACCAAGTGTGGTAGTCAAGAATGACGGGTCGGACTGTGTGTGCGCAGGACGGTGGCGACTCGCGGTTCCTCTCGCCGCGGCTCAGAGGTCCTCGGGCCGCAGGCTGCCAAGATGCCGGAATCCGTCGCCTCCGAGCGGCTGAAAGACCGCAATGCCGCCCTCGTCGACGAACACGTTCGCGGCCGCGCGCAGGTTCAGGTTGTGCCCCACGATCACCGTGTTCTCCGCCGCGTCGGCGGGCGGGGTCGCCAGCATCTCGCGCAGCGCGGAGACGAGCCGTTCGCGCCGGGCCGGGTCGCGCGTGGCGGGCAGGTTGAACAGCCCGTCCAACCGCTCGTAGCGACCGAAGGCCAGTTCCGCGGTGTCCCGGTTGCGGCAGAAATCGCTCGTCAGCACATCCCCGACCGGGATGCCGTGGCGCTCGAAGGCCTGGCCGACACGCCGTGCCTCGCGCCGCCCCTCGGCGTTCAGGTTGCGCTGCGTCTCGCAGCGGTTGATGTCGGACAGGTCGGTATCGCGCTGACTCCGGTCGGTCTTGGCGTGACGCCAGTAGATCACCAGCCCGCCCGCCTGCATCTCCTCGATCAGCGGAGCAGGGCCTTCGGCGGCCAGTGCGGCGGGGATGAACAGCAATGCGGCAAGCAACAGGGCAATGAACCGTGAAGGCATGATTCTCTCTCCTCGGGAAGCCGTGGTTCCGCAGGCTCGGACCGCGTGGACGGCCCGGAAATTCAACCCGCTGGTGCCTGCGGTGCCCGGCGTCGGGGGCAGAGGTTTATCGAATCCTCGATCTGGGCGACAATCACCGGCCATCCGGGCCCCGTCCCCGCCATCCTCCGCGCTGACGGCCAACCGCAGCGACCACAGGGCTTCCAGCGCATGATCCTGATGATCGACAACTACGACTCCTTCACCTTCAACCTGGTGCAGTACCTGGGCGAACTCGGGGCGGAGGTGGTCGTGCACCGCAACGACCGGATCGATGTCGAAGGCGTGCGCCGGATCGCCCCGGACGGCATCGTGATCTCTCCGGGCCCCTGCACGCCAAACGAGGCGGGCGTGTCTCTGGACGTGATCCGCAGCCTGGCGGGCGAAATCCCCCTGCTGGGCGTCTGTCTCGGCCACCAGGCCATAGGCCAGGCCTTTGGCGGACGGGTGGGGCACGCGAAGGCGATCATGCACGGCAAGACCTCCATGGTCTTCCACTCGGGCCTCGGCGTGTTCCAGGGGCTGGACAACCCCTTCGAGGCCACACGCTACCACTCGCTGGTGATCGAACAGGACAGCCTGCCGGACTGCCTGGAGATCACCGCCTGGACCCGCGACGAGTCCGGCACGGTGGACGAGATCATGGGCGTCCGCCACCGGAGCCTGCCGGTGGAGGGCGTGCAGTTCCACCCGGAGTCCATCCTGACCCGGCACGGTCACGATCTGCTGCGCAACTTCCTGAAGCGTCTTCCGGCAGCCGCCTGAGCTCGCGGGTCGTCTGCCGGGGCGCGCCCGGTTACACTGGCGCACCATTGTTGAGCGCGACGCGGACCAGGAGTGGCGGGTGAAGATACAGGAAGCAATCGCGGCACTGATCGAGGGGCAGGACCTCGAAGCCAGGGCCATGGTCTCGGTGATGGAATCGGTGATGACCGGCCAGGCCACCCCGGCCCAGATCGGGGCCCTGCTGGTCGCGCTGCGGATCAAGGGCGAGACGCCCGACGAGATCGTCGCGGCCGCGCGCGTGATGCGCGAACTGGCCACTCGGGTGGAGGTGGCCACCGAGGGGCTGGTGGATACCTGTGGCACCGGCGGCGACGCCTCGGGCACCTTCAACATCTCCACCGCCTCCGCGCTGGTGGCCGCCGCCGCCGGTGCGCGCGTGGCCAAGCACGGCAACCGCTCGGTGTCCTCGAACTCGGGCAGTGCGGACGTGCTGCAGGCGCTGGGTGTTGGCCTGGGCATCGCGCCCGAGGGCGTGGCGGCCTGCATCGACCGCGTCGGGGTCGGCTTCCTGTTCGCTCCCGCCCATCACGGCGCGATGCGCCACGCGATAGGGCCGCGCCGTGAACTGGGCGTGCGGACCATCTTCAACCTGCTCGGGCCGCTGACCAACCCGGCCGGGGCCCCGAACCAGGTGCTGGGCGTCTTTTCGCCGGACTGGGTCAGGCCGCTCGCCGAGGCCCTGCAGAAACTGGGCAGCCGGCACGTGCTGGTGGTGCATGCAGAGGACGGCCTGGACGAGATCAGCATATCGGCCCCGACCGGAGTCGCGGAATTGCGCGCTGGCGCGATTCGCGAATACCGCCTGTCGCCCGAGGACTTCGGCCTTCCGCTGGCGCCGTCCGAGCGCATTCGGGTCGATTCGGTCGAGGCCTCGGCGGCGATGATCCGCGCGGTGCTCGACGGCGAGCCCGGCCCCGCCCGCGACATCGTGCTGCTGAACGCGGGCGCGGCGGTGTATGTGAGCGGTAGTGCCTCCAGTCACGCCGAGGGCGTGGCCGCCTCGGCTCGGGCCATCGACAGCGGCGCCGCGGCCGAGCGGCTGCGGCAGCTTGCGCAACTCACCGCGGAACTGCCGGAGTGGAAGCCGTGACCGCCGGCAGCGCCCAGGCACCTGACGTGCTGCAGCGGATCCTTGCCCGCAAGCGCGAGGAGATCGACGAGCGCTCGAGCCTGCTGGCGCGCAGCGAACTCTCGGCGCTCGCTGCGGTGGCGGAACCGCCGCGCGGCTTCCGGGCGGCCCTGCTGGAGCGCATCGACGCGGGACGTCCCGCGGTGATTGCGGAGATCAAGAAGGCCAGCCCCAGCAGGGGCCTCCTGCGAGAGGACTTCGACCCGGTCGCGATTGCGCGCGCCTACGCCGAGAGTGGTGCGACCTGCCTCTCGGTACTCACCGATGCCGACTTCTTCCAGGGCGCGGACGTCTACCTGCAACAGGCGCGCGCGGCATGCAGTTTGCCCCTGCTGCGCAAGGACTTCGTGATCGATGCCTATCAGGTCGAGGAGGCCCGCGCGCTCGGCGCCGACTGCATCCTGCTGATCGTGGCGGCGCTGAAGGACGATCAGCTGGGTTACCTCTACCGGCAGGCGCGGTACCTGGGAATGGACGTGCTCGTCGAGGTCCACGATCGCGCCGAACTCGCGCGTGCGCTGGAGCTCGGCGCGGATCTGATCGGGATCAACAACCGCGATCTGCGCAGCTTCGTTACCCGGCTCGAGACCACGCTGGAACTGTGCGCCGAGGTTCCGGACGGGGTGCTGCTGGTGACCGAGAGCGGGATTCGGGAGCCCGCCGACGTCGTGCGCATGCAGGCCGCCGGCGTCCAGGCCTTTCTGGTCGGCGAGGCCTTCATGCGTACCCCGGATCCGGGCCTGGCCCTGACGCGGCTGTTCGGCTGATCCGGTTCCGGCAACAGATACGTCAGATCGCGGCACCCCGGGGCGGCCGCGGGAGGAGATGAATCCATGCAGGTGAGGGTGAAGTGGCTGGACGGGATGGCCTTCGTCGGGGAGACCGGAAGCGGACATGCGGTGGTGATGGACGGGGCGCCGCAGCTCGGCGGCCGCAACCTGGGCGCGCGGCCGATGGAGATGCTGCTGCTCGGGCTGGGTGGCTGCACCAGCTTCGATGTGATCGCGATCCTGAAGAAGGCCCGGCAGCCGGTGCTCGACTGCGAGGTCAGCGTCGAGGCCACCCGCTCGGAGAAGGTGCCCAAGGTCTTCACCGAGATCGCGGTGCATTTCCGCGTGTACGGCAACGGGCTCTCGGAAAAGCACGTGGCCCGCGCGGTGGATCTCTCCGCAAACCGCTACTGCTCCGCCTCGATCATGCTCGGTGCGTCGGCGAAGATTACCCACGACTTCAGCATCTTCGAGGGGCCGGCCCCGCGCCAGGAGGGACCTGGCACGGCAGCGGAATGAATCGTTGACACCCTGAACGAGGTGTCTAAAATTCGGCGCTCTTTGGTCGGGGCTGGAGGAGAAGGCCATGCTGGCTCGGCACGACAAGCGCATCAAGCTCCACGGGTTCAACAACCTGACCAAGAGCCTGAGCTTCAACATCTACGACATCTGCTACGCGGCGGGTGAGCGGCACCGGAACGAGTACATCGCCTACATCGACGAGGCCTACAACGCCGCGCGCCTGACCCAGATCCTCACCGATGTCGCGCACCTGATCGGGGCGAACATCCTCGACATCTCACGGCAGGACTACGAGCCGCAGGGGGCCTCGGTGACAATGCTGATCTCCGAGGAGCCGGTGGCCACCGAGAAGATCGGCTATACCGAGGGTCCGGGCCCGCTTCCCGAGACCGTGGTCGGCCATCTCGACAAGAGCCACATCACCGTGCACACCTACCCCGAGTCCCATCCCGAGGGCGGGATCTCCACCTTCCGGGCGGACATCGACGTCTCCACCTGCGGGCGGATCTCCCCGCTGCGCGCGCTGAACTACCTGATCCACAGCTTCGAATCCGACATCGTGATCATGGACTACCGCGTGCGCGGCTTCACCCGGGACGTGCGCGGCAAGAAGCACTTCATCGATCACAAGATCAATTCCATCCAGGACTTCCTGTCGCGCGACACCAAGGACAAGTACCAGATGGTGGATGTGAACGTGTACCAGGAATACCTGTTCCACACCAAGATGGTGCTGAAGGACTTCGACCTCGACAACTACCTGTTCGGACTGGGCAAGGAGGACTACCCGGCCAGGGAGGCCGCACGCATCTCCAAGCTGCTGAAGCGCGAGATGATGGAGATCTTCTATGGCAAGAACATGACCCGCGGAGCCTGAGCCGGTCGCCCTCGCAGAGGCTGCGTAGGACCGCCGTAGGAGCGCCGTAGGAGCGGCTTCCAGCCGCGATTGCCTTAACCCGACGCACCATCGCGGCCAGAGGCCGCTCCCACAAGGACACCACCCCGCGGAGCCCGACACGATCCCCTTGCAGGAGCGCCGTAGGAGCGGCTTCCAGCCGCGATCCCCCAACCGCCCCGACCATCGCGGCCAGAGGCCTTGAAGGGACCCGGCACCTGGCCTAGCATGACCGGATGCGCAGACTCTCCCTTGTCGACGAACTGATCAGCCAGGCGGACGCCTTCGTGAAGGTGATTTCCGGCCAGGCACGGGCCACGGGCCGCCCTTCGCCGGCGCAGGGCCTGCCGGAGCCCTGGCTGGAGACGGAAGAGCGGTCGCTGGTCGGGCGCCTGATGCGGGTGAATCACGCGGGCGAGGTTGCGGCGCAGGGACTCTATCAGGGCCAGATGCTGACCTCCCGCCGACCCGAGGTGCGCGAGCGTCTGGACCAGTCGGCACGCGAGGAGGGTGACCACCTGCACTGGTGCGCGGAGCGCGCGCACGAGATGGGGGCGCGCACCAGCTTGCTGAATCCGGTCTGGTACCTGGGTTCGCTGGCAATGGGCGCCGCCGCAGGGCTCGCCGGCGACCGCTACAGCCTGGGCTTCGTGGACGAGACCGAGCGCCAGGTCGAGCGCCACCTCGACCACCACCTGGAACGCCTGCCGGAGCAGGACAACCAGTCCGCGGCGATCCTGCTGCAGATGAAGCACGAGGAAATCGAGCACGGCGCGGCCGCAATGGAACTCGGAGGCCGTCCGGTGCCCTGGCCGGTGCGCAGCCTGGTGATGCCCGCGGTCGCAAAGGTGATGACCGGCACCGCCTACTGGGTCTGAGGCCACCGCAAGGAGGAGCCGATCCCCCCCCTTTCAGGAGGCGAGCCTCTGGGCGATCCCGGCGCCGGGGAATGCCGCGAACGGGTGGCGTCCTGTGGGAGCGGCCTCTGGCCGCGATGGCCCTGGGCACCTGAGGCAACGCCGCATATCGCGGCTGGAAGCCGCTCCCACGACCTCCCACGACCCCCTGCAGGTGCGCTCCTGAGCGTCCACCCTGGCCCGGTGGGAGACGAGCCCTCCCGGCGATCCCGCGCCGGGGAATGCCGCCCGGATGTCCGGCCTCCTACGACAGGGCGGGGGCGAGGCGCTCGCGCAGGAACCGGGCCGGGGAGACGATCCGGGGACCGCCCGCCTGCAGGGCCCGCAGGTGCACGCTGCAGCCGACGTTGGGACTGATGATCACGCCGGGCTCCGGGGCCTGGAGCGCCTCCAGGGTCTCATGGCCGAGCGGATCGGCCATCGCCGGCTGTGTCAGCATCGCGGTGCCGCCGGCGCCACAGCAGTTTCGTGGCGGCGCGAGCGTCACCACCTCCACCCCCGGCAGGCGCTGCAGCAGAGCGCGGATGCCATCCGTCTCCCGGGTCACGTTGCGCAGCGTGCAGGGCAGGTGCACGACAACGCGGACGGGATCCGTGCGCCAGCGGAACTCCTCGACCGGCAGGTCGGCGAGAAAACCCGTCAGGCTGGTCACACGGCCCTGCCAGCCCTCGGCCGGATACTCGCGCAGCTGTGCCTCGCAGCCGCTGTCCAGCACCAGCACCCGCTGCTCGCCGGCGAAGGCCCGCAGGTTCGACCTCCGCAGGGCCTCCGCGTCGCCGAGCCGGCCGAGATGCTGATCGATTGCCCCGCAGCAGGCCTGTCCCCAGGGGATCGCGACGCGTACGCCGAGTCCGTCCAGCAGTTCCAGGGCGGCGCGGAGATCGGGGCCGGTGAAGAAGGCATCCATGCAGCCGGTGAAGAGCCAGACATCCGCGGCGGCGGGAGCAGCCGATGGTCTCAGTGCCGGCAGACGGTGCAGTGACGGGGCCACGTGCCGCAGCATCCGGCCCGGCAGCAACGACGGCGGCAGCAGGCGCGCCAGCCCCGAGCCGCGGGCCAGCCGCGCGGCCAGCGCGGTGCCGCGGCGCAACCCGCGCCGGCGCAGGGCCGCCCGCCGCAGGGGGCCGATCAGCAGCTCCCGGAGGCGCTGCCACCTGCTCGCTGGATGCGTGTGCAGCACGTGCCGGCCGTGATCCATCAACTCGCCGAAGCGGACCCCGGCAGGACAGACCGCCTCGCAGGAGCGGCAGCCGAGGCAGCCCTCCAGGTGCGCGCGCAGCCGCGCGTTCTCCGGCGGCAGGCGCCCCTGGGCCAGTCCCTGCATCAGGGTGATGCGCCCGCGCGGCGAGTCGCCCTCCACGCGCTGTACCCCGTAGGTGGGACAGTGCGGCAGGCACATGCCGCAGAGCACGCAGCGGTCCGCGCCGGCCAGCTCGGCGCTGAAGTCAGGCGGACCGCCGGTTCGCCGGCTGGATGGGGGTGGTGAGGCTTTCGATGTCGGAGTCATTGCACAGGCGCGGCAGACAGGCCGGGCCGCAGAGGATAGCAGCAGGCGGCAACGACCGGCTGGATGCCGGAATACGGGCGGGGTTCCGCATGGCCCGCCAGGCTGTTTCCACATCGCGGATCCCGTTGCCTGTTCGGAGCGGAGACTGGTGGCTATGATGTCGTCTCAGGGCAGGAGGCGACATGAGCTATTACCAGCGACACATCTTTTTCTGTACCAACATGCGCGAGGACGGCAACTGCTGCGAGGATCACGGCGCCACGGAGCTGCGGGCCTACGCCAAGAGGCGCGCGAAGGGCATGGGGATTCATGGCAAGGGGCAGGTCCGCGTGAACACCGCGGGCTGTCTCGATCGCTGCAATGAAGGGCCGGTGGCGGTGGTCTACCCCGAGGGTGTCTGGTACACCTATCAGGATGAGCGCGACATCGACGAGATCCTGGAGGAGCACCTGCGGGACGGCCGCGTGGTCGACCGGCTGCGCATCTAGTGCGCCTGGCCCTGCTTGACATTGGCCCGCCGGGAATCGAGAATTCGCAGCCCGTGCGGCTACGTAGCTCAGCTGGTTAGAGCACATCACTCATAATGATGGGGTCCCCTGTTCGAATCAGGGCGTAGCCACCAATCCCTTCGCCGACCGACCTGCGCTAAAGTGGCCCATGGAACGGCGGGCGCGGCCCCGCGTTCATTCCCGAGACTGTCTTCGTTCATGAAACGCTACGGCATCCGAATCACGCTTCCCGAAGGCAGCACCATGTCCGCCCCCCACCTGCTCGGGCCGGACTGGGAGTACTTCCGCTGGTTCGATACTGAGGAGGCGCGGGAACGCGCGCTGGCCGAAATGTCCCGCGATCCGCGCTACTACCGCAAGGGCGATCGCGTCGAACAGGTGCTGGAACGGATCGACCGCGAGGACTGAACCCGCAAGCGGCGCCGCCACTGCGCTGCGAACCTCTGACTCAGGACACTAGCCGTGCGCGGTGCGTGCGGCGGCGCCAGAGTGCCGCGCGAGGTCCAGCGGCTCCATCAGGTAGCACAGGCAGTCCTGTGCGATGACCCGCGTGTCCAGCGTCAGCATCGACGGCATCATCGGCCGGCTCAGGCGCACGTCCGGTCCCTCCTGCTCCAGATAGTCCGGGGTGACGTTGCGTCCCTCGGAATCCGTCGCGATCAGGGAGTCCGAGGTGGCCCCCGTCTGGCGCACCAGCCGGCTGCCGGCCGGCAGGATGCGGAAATTCATCCGGTCCAGATCCGGTTCCAGTACCACGTCGGCGTCCTCCTCCAGCCCCACGCGCAGGCCGGGCCGCACGCGCAGCTGCGCGACCGTGTGAAAGACCTCGATGGACCGGGTGTCCGGAGGGTGGGCCGGGAACCGGCTCAGGTGCAGCACCGCATCGATGAATTCCAGCGCGTGCCGGATGCCGGCCGTTTCGTTGGGGTGGCCGCATTCCAGCGTCACCGACGGCGCGATGTCGGCGAGGGCCATCGACGCCACGCCGCGCGGCCGGGTGAAATAGACCACCGTGCGCCCGAACAGGCCGGCCAGGTTCAGGAAGCCGTCATCCAGGAAGTTGACGCAGGCATAATGCGGGTTGCGCCCGGTGTTGTTGTGGAGGTCGATCGCCGCGAACAGGCCGTCCGCGCGCAGGCGGGCAACGATCTGCTCGAACATCCGCGACTCCTGCGAGCCGGGCTGCTCCGTGCCCGGCCAGATGCGGTTGAAGTCGGGCTGGCGGTCCAGATGCCGCTGGCCCACGGCTGCCGCCTGCACATTGCCGACCACCAGCGTCAGCGCCCGTGGCAGGCGCCGGCCCGCGTAGCGTCGCAGGAGCTGCTGCACCGCCTGCAGGCCCACGGGCTCGTTGCCGTGCAGCAACAGCACCACCGCCACCGCCGGGGTCCGCATCCCCGGGAGCCGTATCAGGGCCGGCCGCGGCAGAATGCGGTGCAGGTCCCCGGGACTGGCGGACAGGAAGCCTTCCGGCAGGCCGTCGTGTTCGTCGAAGAGCGGATCGGACATCACAGACTCCAATTGTGTACCGGCAGGCCGGTGTCCTGCCAGTCACGGTAGGCCCGGGTCAGGGCCTTCATGTCGCGGCCGTGACGGTCGACCCAGCGCTGCTGCCAGATGCTGCCGGTCTGCCCGGACTGCACCCGGGCCGAGACGATCCCCAGCAGGTGATCGCGCTCGCTGCCATCGATGCCGAGCCGGTCCAGACCGTCCGCGGCGCAGGGCAGCAGGCGCTGCAGTATCAGCTGCCGGGCGGGTTGCGGCTGCCGGTCCTCCCAGCGCAGGCGGCTCCTGAGGCCGTAGCGGGCGGCGGCGTAGAAGTTGTCGCGGGCACTGGCGAACTCGAGGGCGCCGTGTCCGTTGCCTGCCTGCGATACCAGATGCTCGATCAGACCCAGCAACAGGGCGGTGTTCGCGAGCATGTCCTCGAGGGTGGGTCCGGCGGGCAGGCTCCGGTGTTCGATCCGGAGATTGAAGCTGCCATCGGGGTCGATTCCCAGGATCGGCCGGTTCCAGCGCCAGATCGTGCCATTGTGCAGACGCAGATGAGCAAGCGTCGCGTCGTTCTCCGGCAGGCGGCTCGGCAACAGGATCGGGAAGTGCTGACGGTTCTCCTCGAAGGCCTCCAAGATGCTCTCGCGCAGGTAGCCGCTGCCGAAGGTCACCCGGCGGACGGGGCCGCGCGCGGAGTCGCCGAAGCCGCCCACTTCGACCGCCTGCTCGAACAGGGGGATCCGGGACTCCTCCCACAGGAGCTTGCCGAACAGGAACGGGGCGTTGCCGCTCGCGGCCAGCACCGGTGCGGAGGCCGCGAGCGCGGCGTTGTAGACCCGGTGCGCGACCGTCGGCTGGGTCTCCAGGTGGATCTGGAATGACGTGGCCGCGGCCTCCAGCATCACATCCGTGTGTTGGTGGCGCAGGTGTTCGCGGCCCTCGATCTCCAGCCGCAGCGGCCGCTGCGCGCGGCGTTCCAGCACCGCGCTGTTCAGCGCCTGGTACCGGGTGCGCCGGGACATGTGGTGCAGCCCCAGATGCTCCGGCAGCAGGGTCGGCAGTGTACCCGCCATCAGCAGCGTCCCGCCGATCTGCTCTGCTGCCGCCCGGGCCCGGCGCAGGGTCTCGGTGAGTTCCTCGAGCACCATGCAGAAGCACTCGGTCCCGGTCTGGAACACGCTGGAATTGAGCTCGACGTTGAACTGGGCGAGCTCGAGCGCAGCCATCGGATGGTCGAAGGCCTCGAGAAAGGCCTCGTTGCCGGGGAGAGGCTGGCAGTCCTGGTCGATCAGCCAGGCCTCGATCTCGAAGCCCAGGCGCGGACGGCTGCAGCCGGGCTCCTCCCGGCTCCGCAACCAGTGCCCGAGCAACTCCGTCTCGCGCTCCAGGCAGTTTGCGAAGCGTCGATAGTCCTCCAGGGTGAAGCGTCCCTCGCTGATGTCTTCGCCCATCACCTGCCCCGTGTGGCCTCGTGCTCCGGATTCCCCGGGGGTGGCGCGTCAGCCGAAGGCCGAAGGCGCCCTGAAACCTCATGTTAACGTGAAAGTCGCGCCGTTCCCCCTCTCCCGCCTGCGGACGGGGCTGCCAAGGGCAGGGACAGATCTGCAAATCCGTCCCCGGGACGGCGGGGCAGGATCGGTTGGCCGCGTGCCACCCTGCTGCGTAGGGTGGGCCAAGCGCAGCGGGCCCACCGTCCCGGCCGTGTCGATCCACGGTGGGCACACTTCGTTTTGCCCACCCTACGGCTTTCTTTCATGGTCCGGGGCGGGTGGCAGCGGAAATGACAGTGCCCAACACGCACGCCGCGGCGTTTCGTCCTCAATCAGGCCGGTCTTCAGGATCCTCGTCCGGCTCGGCGTCCTCGGCGTAGAGGCTTTCCAGCAGGTCGCCCCAACGCTGCTCGTGGATCTCGATCAGTGTCAGGAGCCGCTTTCGGAACGACAGGTATCGCTCCTCAAAGGGCTTGAGATCCGCACCACCCGAGACCAGCCTCGCCGCCCGGTCGGCCTGCTGCAGGCTGTCGCGCAGGTTCAGGCTGGCCGCCATGGCGCCCTTGACCCGCTCGCGTTCGTGTGGGATCCAGCGCCGGTCCGACAGCAGCGACCGGAGGTTTTCGCCGACCTCCAGCACCCGCTTGCGCAGCCGGGGCAGCGCGCCGATCGAGCTGCTCTTCAGGTCGTCCCAGACGACCGCCACGATCAGTTCGGACCAGGCGGCCCGGAGTTCCGCGATTGCATCCGGGTCGAAGGCGAAGGAATTCTCGAGTTGTTCGGGGTCGAAGGCCATGGTCTTCCTGCCGGGGCTCCGGCAATGTCCGGGAATAGCGTCTATATGACTAGCGTCTTACACCGCACAACAACAAGCAAGATCGCGACGACGGTCGGGCGAGGAGAGACGGATGGCAACGTGGCTGGCACAGCGGCGTTTGCGGCAACAGGTGTGCGAAATGCGGCCCCAGCTGTACCGAACCGCCTACGCCTGGTGTCACGACGCCGCACTGGCCGATGACCTGGTCCAGGAAGCGATGATGAAGGCGCTGACGCGCCTGAAGACCTTGCAGGACGAGGCCGCACTGAGGGCCTGGGTCTTCCGCATCATGACCAACTGCTACCGGGACTGGGGACGCCGGCAGAAGGACACGGTGGACGTGGACGAGATGGAGCTGCCCTGCGGCGACTGTCCCGAGACCCAGACGGAACGCAGCCGCGTGGTTCAGGACGTGCGCCGCGCGATGGCGCAACTCAGTGATGATCACCGCCAGGTGGTTGCGCTCGTCGACCTCGAGGGTTTTGCCTACGCCGAGGTCTCGGAAGTGCTCGACGTGCCGATCGGCACAGTGATGAGCCGGCTCAGCCGGGCCCGCACGCAGTTGCGGAAGCTGTTGCTGGAACAGGCGGCTCCCGAGTCGCCGACGCTGAGGCTGGTGAGAACCCGCAATGAGTGAAGGACGCCCCAGCGAGGAGATCCTCAATGCCTTTGTCGATGGGGAGTTCTCGCCGGAGGACCGTCTCTCCGCGTTGCAGTCGATCTCGGCCAACGAGAGCCTGAGCCGGGAAGTCTGCGACTTCTACCAATTGAAGGAGCTGGTGAACATGGCCTATCGGCCGGATGTGCTGCCGACGTCGGCTGTTCGGCGTCCGCCTCGGACGGGCTCGCCGCGCAGCTGGCTGCCGGCGCTGGTGGCAGCGATCGGTGCCCTGGCGCTGGTGCTGATCGCGGTGATCGGGTTCACTCGCGACGGTGCGCACGAGCCCGTGCCGATGGTCGGGAACGGGGACCCGGGTGTCGCGGCGAGTGCCGCGGTCGCGGCGGGACGGCCGGATGTCGACCAGGTCCTCTTTCATGTGACCGAGACGGACCGACTCGAGGCTGCGGCGCTGTTCGACGACATCGAGCACATGCTCCAGACCGCCTGGCTGGACGGAGAGGAGCTCGAGGTGCAGCTGGTGGTGCACGGAACGGCGCTCGAACTGGTCCGGACCGACCTCGCACCGTTTCCGAACCGGATCCGTGATCTCGTGTACAACTATCCGAACCTTCGCGTCACCGCCTGCGGCCAGTCCCGCGCGCGCCGCGAGCGCGAGGAGGACCGTCTGATCGAGTTCCTGCCCTGGGTGGAGGAGGTGGAGTCCGGTGTGCGGGAGGCCGCGCAGCGGCAGGCGGAAGGCTGGACGTATATCCGCCTGTGAGGTGTCCGGATACGACGGCACCGAGGGGTCGGCGCGCTGAACCCCGGCATCGTGGTGCACGGTCGCCGCGGCCCGGGGTGCGTTTCTCGGCTCGGGGGCATCTGCGGATCGGGGCCTGAAGGGTTTCCCCGGCTCTGCCCGGAGCTGTGCCCGGCATTCAAGCCGGCACGTCCGGGTGGCCTTTGCGGTACGCCCGATCCAGTTGCTCCAGGCGGTCCGGGGTCCCGATGTCGATCCAGGTTTGCGTGTGCAGCTCGCCGGCCACCCGGCCGTCGGCGATCGCCGCGCGCAGCACTGGCGCGAGCGGCCGGCGCCCGCGCGGCAGCTCCGCGAAGAGTTCGGGCCGGTACCAGCCGATACCCGAGAAGGTGTGGCGGTGCCCCCCCGAAAGACCGACACGCCCCGCCTCCAGCGTGAAGTCACCGCCAGGGTGGTGGGCCGGGTTCGCTGCGAGGACCAGGTGGGCCAGCGTTGCGGGCTCCAGCACCGGCGGGCGCAGCGGATGATCGCACCAGATGTCGCCGTTGATCACCAGGAATGGCGCTTCCCCCAGCCACGGCAGGGCCTCGCGGATGCCGCCGGCGGTCTCCAGGGCACCCGGCGGTTCCCGGGAGTAGCGGACGGCCACCCCGAGGCGCTCTCCGGTCCCCAGACGCTCCTCGATCTGTGCGCCGAGGTGGCCGAGGTTGATCACCAGATCCCGGTAGCCGGCCGAATGCAGGCGCGCGATCGCGTGCTCGATCAGCGGGATGCCGCCGACGGTCAGCAGCGGTTTCGGGGTCCGGTCGGTGAGCGGGCGCATGCGTTCGCCGCGCCCCGCGGCGAGGATCATCGCGCGCAAGGTCGTCCATCCGCCCGGAAGTGTCTCCGGAACCACCCGGCCACCGGTTCGAGTTCCGCTGCCTGCAGTCCCTGCTCCAGCAGGCGCCAGAGCCGCGGCTGGTGGACCTGGTAGACGGGTTTCAGGTCGCGGCGCGCAAGACGCGTGAAGATGCCGATGATCTTCACCGTTCGCTGGACCCCCAGCACGCGGTAATGGTGGAGGAACGGGCCGGCGGCCCAGGGTCCGGCCGCCAGCGTGTCCTCGAGTACCGCCTGCGCGACGGCCGGAGACACGTCCCGGCGTGCATCTTCCAGCAGCGACACCAGGTCATAGGCGGGGCTGCCGATCACCGCGTCCTGGAAGTCCAGCAGGCCGCAGGCCTCACCGTCGCCGGCGTCCGGAAGCAGCATCAGGTTGTCGACGTGGAAGTCGCGCAGCACCAGGGTCGACGGAAGCGCCGGCAGCCGGCCGAGCACCTCTCGCCAGGCCTGTTCGAAGCCCGCGCGGACCGTGTCCGGGGCCGGGGTGCCATGCACCTCGGGCCAGTACCAGTCGACCAGCAGACGGGCCTCATCCAGCAGCCGGGAATGGTCGTACACCGGAATCCTGTCCGCCTCGGGGGCGATCGCCTCCGGGCGATCGGCCCAGCGTGCCTGGAGCCTGCGCAGGGTCTCGGCCGCGATGCGGTAGAGGTCTGCCTCGGGCACGCCCTGCGCGAGCGCGCGGGTGAAGGTCCGGTCCCCCAGGTCCTCCAGCAGCACGAATCCCTGCTCACGATCCGCGGCCAGCACCTCGGGCGCGCGCAGGCCGAGTGCGCGCAGGATCGCCGCGACCCGCAGGAAGGGCCCGACATCCTCGTGCCCCGGCGGCGCATCCATCACCACGTGACTGGTGGTGTCGCGGACGCTGCGGAAATAGCGCCGGAAGCTGGCATCGCTGCCCAGCGGGGAGGCCGGCGCGAATCCGGGGTGGATGTCCTGCAGCCAGCGGTCGAGGGCCGCGCGCCGCGGGTCCGCCACTGCCGCCGGGGCGGCGCGGCTCATGCCGGCAGCCCGGCCGGCCGGGTCCCGGGGACGCGCCGGAGTTCGGTCTCCACGCTGCCGTCCTGATGCAGCCACAGTACGCGATAGCCCGATTCCACCGGTTCCAGCGCGAAGTCCGCGGCCTCCGGCAGGAACTGCACCAGCGTCGAGGGACAGCCGAGCAGGCGGATCGAGCCATGCATCGCGTCGTAGCCCTGGTGGATGTGTCCGAAGACGCAGGCCCGCACCCGGGGGTGGCGTGCCAGTGCCGCCAGCACCGCGTCTCCGTTGGTCAGCGCCAGCCGGTCCAGCCAGCGGCTGCCGACCGCCACCAGCGGATGATGCACCGCGACCAGCACCCAGTGCCCCGGATGCCGTTCGATGCTCTCCGCGAGGCGCTCAAGCTCCGGCGGCTGCACCTGTCCGGCGGTGTGCCCGGGCCAGCAGGAGTCCAGCCCGACCACCAGCCAGTCGCCGAGGACCCGTTCGCCCTCGAATCCGTGCCCGGCGCGGACGAAGGCGTCGCGCGCGGCGCCGCGGTCGTCGTGGTTGCCGGCCAGTGCGACCATGGGCGCGGGCAGGCGCGCGAGGTGTTCGATCAGGCGCTGGTAGACCGCGGGCTCGGGATCTTCCGCGAGATCCCCGGTGACGAGGGCGAGATCGGCACCGCCCTGGTGCCGGAGGACGTCGTCGAGGACCGCCGCGAGCTGGGCGTCGCTGTCCGGGTAGCCCGGACGGATCGGGCCCGGCCGTAGGGCCAGGTGCGGATCGCTGATCTGGACCACCGTGAATACCTCCTGCCCCGTCGTCACCTGCCCGCCCTCCTGTCGCGTTGCCGGAGCGCGCCCCGCAGGACGCGCGCCTAAAGGTAACGCCTTGGACTATACTGGTCGAATTGCAGGGAACAGACTTCCGTTTCCCGCCCCGTCGACGCGGCCGGGGCGGGTCGAGTGTAAAGGGTGGAGGCATGCAACAGGCATCACAGGATTACCGTCCCTCAGCGGATGAGCCGTACATGAACCCGCAGCAGCTCGAGTATTTCCGGCGCAAGCTGGAGGCGTGGCGGGAGGAGCTGATCCAGGAGTCGGAGGATACGCTCGAGCACCTGCGCAGCGAGAGCTGGCAGGAGCCGGATCCGAACGACCGGGCGTCGCACGAGTCGGAGGCGACGCTCGAGCTGCGCACCAGGGATCGCTACCGGAAGCTGATCGGCAAGATCGACGCGGCGCTGCGCCGGATCGACCGGGGCGAGTACGGCTATTGCGAGGAGACCGGCGAACCGATCGGCATCGCGCGTCTGGAGGCACGCCCGATCGCAACGCTCAGCGTCGAGGCGCAGGAGGCCCACGAGCGGGACGAACACCGCCGAGGCGAGTAGTGGCGGCCTGCCCGGTTCCTGATCACTGCCAGCGGTCCTTCGCGGTCGATGCCGTGCCGAGGGGCTTGCTGAGCAACGGGTCTCACGGCGTGGCCGCCGCTGTCGATGCCCCATGCGCATGATTCTGATGCTGCTCGCCCTGCTGATCGTGGGGCTTCTCGTGTACCGGCAACTCGGCGGGCTTTCCGACCGGCCGAGCGCGGCGCCGGATGGCGCGACGGAGTCGCAGGCGCCGCGCGTGCCGCAGCGCCCTCAGGACCTGCCCGCCTTCGAGCAGGAGATGCAGCAGTTCATGGAGGACTCTGCACAAGAACGCCGGCAGCAGCTGGACGCACTCGAGCGCTGACGGCAGCCGCATGGCGGGCCCCCACCCCAACCGGCCCCGGCAGGCGGAAGGGGAGCCTTCCCTTGCCCCGCGGTCTTCTCGACAGGGGGTGACGATGGCCGGCTGGCAATTCTGGATCGATCGCGGCGGCACCTTCACCGATGTGGTGGCGCGGGCGCCCGACGGACGGCTGGTCGCGCGCAAGCTGCTCTCCGAAAATCCGGAGGTCTACGCCGACGCCGCGGTGCAGGGCATTCGGGACACGCTGGGGCTCGCCCCCGGTCAGCCCGTGCCGTCAGAGGCGATCGAGGTCGTGAAGATGGGCACCACGGTTGCGACCAACGCGCTGCTGGAGCGCAAGGGCGAACCGACCCTGCTGGTGATCACCCGGGGCCTCGGCGATGCACTGCGCATCGGCTACCAGGCGCGTCCGGAGATCTTCGCCCGCCGGATCGTGCTCCCGGAGCAGCTGTATTCGCGGGTCGAGGAGGTCGACGAGCGCGTGGCGGCGGACGGCACGGTGCTGGTGCCGCCGGATCTCGAGGACCTGCGCCCGCGGCTGGAGCGGGCGCGGGCCGACGGCCTCCGGGCGGTGGCGATCGTCTGCATGCACGGCTACCGCTACCCGGCGCACGAGCGGGCGATCGCCCGGCTCGCGCGCGCGGCCGGTTTCGGGCAGGTCTCGACCAGCCACGAGACCAGCGCGCTGATCAAGCTGGTGGGCCGTGGTGACACCACGGCCGTCGACGCCTACCTGTCGCCGATCCTGCGCCGTTACGTGGACCGCGTGTCCGACGCACTGGGCGGCGTACGCCTGCAGTTCATGCAGTCGAGCGGCGGACTCACGGATGCCGCGCTGTTCCAGGGCCGGGACGCGATCCTGTCCGGGCCCGCCGGCGGCATCGTCGGCGCCACGGAGGTCGCGCGGCAGGCGGGTCTGGAACGCATCATCAGCTTCGACATGGGCGGCACCTCCACCGACGTGGCCCACTACGGCGGCGAACTCGAGCGCGTCTACGAGACGCAGGTGGCCGGCGTCCGCCTGCGCGCGCCGATGCTCGACATCCATACCGTCGCCGCCGGGGGCGGATCGATCTGCCGCTTCGACGGCCAGCGGCTGCGGGTGGGCCCGGAGTCGGCCGGTGCCGACCCCGGGCCCGCGAGCTACCGGCGCGGGGGTCCGCTGACCGTCACCGACTGCAACGTGATGCTGGGTCGCCTGCAGCCGGAACACTTCCCGGCGGTCTTCGGTCCACACCAGGACCAGCCGCTGGACCGCCAACGGGTGCGGGAACTGTTCACCACGATGGCGGCGGACATGGCGGCCGGCGACACCCCCGGGCGCAGCCCGGAGCAGCTCGCCGAGGCCTTCCTGCGCATCGCGGTGGAACACATGGCGCAGGCGATCAAGACCATCTCGGTGCAGCGCGGCCACGACGTTGCCCGTTACGCGCTGGTCTGCTTCGGCGGTGCCGGCGGGCAACACGCCTGTGCGGTGGCGGATGCGCTGAACATGCGCGAGGTGGTGCTGCACCCGCTTGCGGGCGTGCTGTCCGCCTACGGAATGGGCATCGCCGAGGTCCGCGCGCTGCGCGAGCAGAGCCTGGAACAGCCGCTCGATGCCGGGGAGGCGCGGGAGCGGGTCCGGGCCTGCACCGACGCGCTGCGTTCAGCCGCCCTCGAGGAGCTCGCAAGCCAGGGACTGACGAAGGACCGCATCCGGGTTACCGCCTCGGTCCAGATCCGCTATCAGGGCTCGGATACCGCGCTGGCGGTCCCCGCGGGCCCGGTGCCGGAGATGGCCGCCGCCTTCCGGGAACGCTACCGGGAGCGTTTCGGCTTCCTGCTGGCGGACCGGCCGCTGGTCGCAGCGACCTGCGTGGTCGAGGCGGTGTCCGGGATGCGGGAACAGGCGCGGGACGCCGGAGTGGAGGGGGGCTGCAGCGAACCGGAGCCCCTGGCTCGCGTGGACGCGGTCTTTGGCGGTACCGCGCGGTTGGTGCCGCTGTACCGCCGCGAGGATCTGCACCCGGGTCAGGTGGTGCCCGCGCCGGCGATCGTGATCGAGGACAATGGCACGGTGGTGCTGGAGCCCGGCTGGCAGGCGGAGGTGCGTGCCGGGGACGTGCTGCTGCTGCAGCGGATCGAGGCCCTGCCGGCCCGGGAGGACGTGGGCACCGACTGCGACCCGGGCCTGCTCGAGGTCTTCAACAGCCGGTTCATGGCCATCGCCGAGCAGATGGGCTACACGCTGCAGAACACCGCGCACTCGGTGAACATCAAGGAGCGGCTGGACTTCTCCTGCGCACTGTTCGACGCCGACGGCGGGCTGGTCGCGAACGCGCCACACATGCCGGTGCACCTCGGCTCGATGAGTGCCAGCGTGCAGGCGGTGCTGCGGCGCTTCGGCATCACGATCGCGCCGGGCGATGCCTTCGTGCTCAACGACCCCTACGAGGGCGGCACCCACCTGCCGGACATCACGGTGATCACCCCGGTCTTCTCCGCGGACCAGCGCGAGATCCTGTTCCACGTGGCCTCGCGCGGGCACCATGCGGACATCGGCGGGATCACGCCCGGGTCGATGCCGGCGTTCTCGCGCACCCTCGGGGAGGAGGGCGTGCTGATCGAGCCGACGCGGCTGGTGCAGGCGGGCGTGTTCCAGACCCGCGGCTTGCTGGACCGGCTGCGCCGGGGTGCGTACCCGGCGCGCAACCCGGAACAGAACCTGGCCGACCTGCACGCGCAGGTGGCGGCGAACGCGCGCGGTGTGGCGGAACTGGGGCGGATGGTCGCGCAGTACGGGGTCGCGACGGTGCAGGCCTACATGCGACACGTACAGCGCAATGCCGCGGCGGCGGTGCGTGCGGTCATCCCGCGCCTGCGTCCCGGTGGTTTCCGCTACGAGATGGACAATGGCGCGGTGGTCTGCGTGCGGGTGGACGCCGACCCGGCGCGCGGACGAATCACGGTGGACTTCGCGGGGACCAGCGCCCACAGGGACGACAACTTCAATGCGCCGGCGGCGATCGCGCGTGCGGCGGTGCTGTATGTCTTCCGGACGCTGGTCGCAGACGCGATCCCGCTGAACGAGGGCTGCATGGAGCCGCTGGATATCGTGATGCCGCCGGACTGCATGCTGCAACCCGTTGCTCCCGCGGCCGTGGTCGCGGGCAACGTGGAGACCTCGCAGGTGATCACCGACGCGCTGTTCGGCGCGCTCGGGGAACTCGCCGCCGCCCAGGGGACGATGAACAACCTGACCTTCGGCAACGGCGATCACCAGTACTACGAGACCGTCTGCGGCGGTTCCGGAGCCGGCCCCGGCTTTCCGGGCACGGACGCGGTGCAGACGCACATGACCAATTCGCGTCTGACTGATCCGGAAGTGCTGGAGACGCGCCTTCCGGTGCGGGTGGAGACCTTCGCGCTGCGCCGCGGCTCGGGCGGGCAGGGCCGGTTTCGCGGCGGCGACGGCGTGATCCGGCGCCTGCGTTTCCTGGAGGCGATGGAGGTGGTGATCCTCGCGAACCGGCGGCGCGTGCCGCCGTTCGGCCTGGCCGGAGGCGGGGCAGGGCAGGCGGGCCGCACCGTGATCGAGCGCGCGGACGGCTCGACGGAGGTGCTCGATTCCTGCGATCGCCGCAGCGTGCAACCCGGCGATGCGGTGCTGCTCGAGACCCCCGGCGGCGGCGCCTACGGCCAGTAGGGTGGGCCAAGCGAAGCGGGCCCACCTTCCGTGCGGGGGCCACAGTCAGTAGGGTGGGCCAAGCCCAGCGGGCCCACCTTCCGTCCGGGGCTCCAGTAGGGTGGGCCAAGCCCAGCGGGCCCACCTTCCGTCCGGGGCTCCAGTAGCGCGGGCCAAGCACACCGGGCCCACCATCGTCTCAGTCCCAGCGCTGGGGCACCCGCTCGATCTCGCCGGTGTCGTAGCCCTGCTCGGCGAGAAAGGCCAGGATACGCTGGTAATCGGACTCGGGGATCGAGGGCTCGCGGGCCATGATCCACACGTAGTCGCGCTTGCTGCGCCCGATCACGGTCTGGGTGTAGTCGTCGTCCAGGTAGATGACCAGGAATTCCGCCTTGATCGGCCAGATGAACTGCATGCCCCATTCGGCGTTATCCTCGCTGCGCACGAAGCCGCGCGGCGTGTAACGCTTCTCGGGGCCGTCGAAGCCGCCCTTGCGGAAGGTGAAGGTGACCGCCACCGTCCCGTCCGGGTTCAGGCTGTAGCTCTCCAACGCGTTGTGCGCATCGCGCTCGAGGAAGGTCGGGATGTTCGCGATCACGTACCAGTCACCCATGTAGCGATCCAGATCGACGTAGTCGACGGTCGGCATCGGCGAATGGCTGGCGCAGCCTGTGGCGGCCATCGCGACCACGGAGGCCAGGGCGAGATGGCGCAGACGTCTTCGGTTCATCGCGGGGTCCTGTCGCTGGGAGGGATGACTCCTGCGACCCCGGCGGCGCGGCAAGATTCCCGCAAACCCACGCTCCACGCCGGAACTGACCGACCTGCCGAGGGTCGATGGAAAGTAACAGGGACAGGGAACATCATGCAGACACTCATCTCCTGGGCGGAACGGGGCCGGGTTCCCGACGTCCTGATCCGCTTTGGCATCCGGCGGCTGCTTCGGCGCCGCCTGAGCGACAGGGGCCGGGACGTGGAAGAGGACATGGAGCGGCGGGAGGCCCTGCTGGAGGCCATGCGCGGCGCTCCGGTCGCGCTTTCCACCGATGTCGCGAACGAGCAGCACTACGAGGTGCCCGCCGGCTACTTCGAGCAGTGCCTCGGCCGGCACCTGAAGTACTCCTGCTGCGTCTGGGACGCGGAGACACCGGACCTGGATGCGGCCGAGGGGCGGATGCTGGCGCTGACCTGCGAGCGCGCGGGGCTGGCCGACGGCCAGCGCGTGCTGGAACTCGGCTGTGGCTGGGGATCGCTGTCGCTGTGGATGGCGGAACACTATCCCGGCAGCGAGATCGTCTCCGTATCGAACTCCCGGTCGCAGCGCGCCTTCATCGAGGCCCGCCGGGACGAGCGCGGTCTGAAGAACCTCCGGGTGATCACCGCGGACATGAACACCTTCGAGCCCGAGGAGTCCGGTTTCGACCGCATCGTGTCGATCGAGATGTTCGAACACATGCGCAACTGGGAGGAGCTGCTGCGCCGCTCCGCCCGCTGGCTGCTGCCCGGCGGCCGCCTGTTCATGCATGTCTTCGCGCACCGCGAGCACGCCTACTTCTTCCAGAGCGAGGGCGCCGACAACTGGATGGGGCGCCACTTCTTCCGCGACGGGCTGATGCCGGCCGATGATCTGGCCCGCCACTTCCAGCGCGACCTTCGGGTAATCCGCCAGTGGCGGGTCAGCGGCCGTCACTACGAGCGTACCTGCAACGAGTGGCTGCGGCGCCAGGATGCGGCGCGGGACACGATCCTGCCGCTGTTCGAGGCCACCTACGGTCGCGACGCGCGGCTCTGGTTCCAGCGGTGGCGGATGTTCTACATGGCCTGCGCGGAGCTGTTCGGATTCCGCAGCGGTAACGAGTGGCTGGTCTCGCACATCCTGTTCGAACGCCCGGCGACGTGATCGCAAACGAGGGAGCTGACGCCATGGCTGTGTACATTCTCGGTCTGCTCGCGGCGCTCGCGCTGATGAGCCTCGTCTGGATCTGGAGCGTGCCGTTTCGCGACGCGAGCCTCGTGGACCGGTTCTGGGGACTCGGCTTCATCGTCGTGGCGCTGGTCTGGTGGCTGCTCTCCGGGATGCCGGCGACCGGCTGGGTGATGCTGATCCCGGTGATCCTGTGGGGCCTGCGCCTGTCGGGGCACATCACCTGGCGGAACTGGGGCCACGGAGAGGACGCGCGCTACACGGAGATGCGCGAGGACCGCTCCGAGTACGCCTTTGCGGTGCGCAGCCTGTTCACCATCTTCTGGCTGCAGGGTGCGTTGGTCGCGGTGATCGGGTTGCCGATGTTTGCCGGCGTCCGAGGCGGCGAGCCGGTCTGGGCACTGGTCTGGCTGGGCTGGGCGCTGTGGCTGTTCGGTTTCCTGTACGAGAGCGTCGCTGACTGGCAGCTCGCCCGCTTCAAGGCGGATCCGGAAAACCGCGGCCGGGTGATGGACCGCGGCCTGTGGCGGTTCAGCCGCCACCCGAACTATTTCGGCGAGATCGTGCTGTGGCTCGGCTTCGGCCTGATCGGCCTCGCCTTCGGGGGCTGGTGGGCGCTGCCCAGCGTGGCACTGATGATCTTCCTGATCCTGCGGGTCTCTGGCGTCGCCCTGCTCGACCGCCGGATGACCGAGGGCCGCCCTGGCTATCGCGAGTACGCGGAGCGCACCAACGCCCTGATCCCGGGACCCCCGAAGACTCCGGCCGGGTAGACACGCAACCCGCACCGGCAGCGAGAAGATCGCGCAATCTCCGGCATCCGATCCGTCCGGAGGGCTTGCCCGGGGCCCGCGCCCGGTGCAAGCTCGCAGCTGCGTGCCCATGCCTTCCCGGCCGTGAAACGATACAATGCCCCGATGACAGCCTTCTGCAGATCGCCGGACATGGTCTTTCGGGTGGATCATGTCTTCTGATGCCCTGAGCGCCAACAGCGAGCGCCTGCGCGCGATCGAGCTCAAGGGGCGCATGATGCTGGTCTCCGTCCTGCGCCTGAACACGGCCGACGCGGCGGAGCTCGATGCCGCGCTCGAGGCGCGCATGGCCGAGGCCCCTGACCTGATGCGCGACATGCCGCTGGTGATGGACCTCGAGGCCCTGGGTCCGCTCCCGATGCCGGAGCTGCTGGTGACCGTCGAGCGTGTGCGCCGGCACGGATTCAAGGTGATCGGCATCCAGCAGGGCGAGGTCGCAACCGCGCAGGTCGGCGAGGCCACCGGATTGCCGTTGCTGGTCCTTGGCGCCAAGTCGGGGGAGCCCCCCGCGCGCAGGAGTGCGCCCGAACCGGCTGCGCCCGAACCGCGCGCCGCGCCGGCCCCGGCTCCGGCCGTCCACACACCGACCCGGGTGGTCACGCAGCCGGTGCGGTCGGGCCAGCAGATCTACGCCCGCGGCGGTGACCTGATCGTGATGGGGGCGGTTTCGGCGGGCGCGGAGGTCCTGGCCGACGGTCACATCCACGTGTATGGCACCATGCGCGGCCGGGTCCTCGCCGGTGTGCGGGGGTTGGCCACCGCGCACATCTACTGCCGGCGTCTGGATGCCGAACTGATCTCGATCGGTGGGCATTACCGGATCGCGGAGGACATCCTCGACAGCGAGCGCGGCGAGAACCGGCTGGTCACGCTGGCTGGAGAAACCATCAGGATCAGCGAAATCTAGGCAGTCGAAAGGCGCCATATTCAAGGAGATGCAGGCTCTATGGCACGCATTGTAGTAATTACATCGGGCAAGGGTGGCGTGGGCAAGACCACCACAGCGGCGGCCCTGGCCACCGGACTCGCGATGCAGGGCCGCAAGACCGCGGTGGTCGACTTCGACGTGGGCCTGCGCAATCTCGACCTGATCATGGGCTGCGAGCGCCGCGTCGTGTACGACTTCGTGAACGTGATCAACGGCGACGCGAACCTCCGGCAGGCCCTGATCAAGGACAAGCGGACCGAGAACCTCTTCATCCTTCCCGCGTCGCAGACCCGGGACAAGGACGCGCTGACCACCGAAGGCGTCGGGCGCGTGCTCGACGAGATGTCGCGGGAGTTCGACTTCATCGTCTGCGACAGCCCCGCCGGCATCGAGTGGGGCGCGCTGATGGCCTCCTATTACGCGGACGAGGCCATCGTGGTGACCAATCCGGAGGTCTCCAGCGTCCGGGACTCCGACCGCATGCTCGGCATCCTCGCCAGCAAGACGAAGAAGGCGGAGCAGGGCGAGGGTGCCATCGAGGCGCGCCTGCTGCTGACCCGCTACTCGCCCGAGCGGGTGAACAAGGGCGAGATGCTCAGCATCGAGGACGTGCAGGACATCCTGTCCATCGACATGATCGGGGTGATCCCGGAGTCCCAGGCGGTGCTGAATGCCTCCAACTCCGGCGTTCCGGTCGTCCTCGACGAGGAGTCCGATGCGGGGCAGGCCTACATCGACGCGGTCGCGCGCTTCCTCGGTGAGGACCGCCCGCACCGCTTCACCACGCTCCAGAAGAAAGGCTTCTTCGGACGCCTGTTCGGGAGCTGAACGGCATGGGTATCTTCGACTACTTCCGCTCTCCGAAACCCAAGTCGGCGTCGCTGGCCAAGGAGAGACTGCAGATCATCGTTGCCCGGGAGCGCGCCCACCGCTCCGGCCCCGACTATCTGCCGGCGCTCCACCGCGAGATCCTCGCGGTGATCCGCAAATACGTGCAGGTGAACGAGGAGGCGGTGCAGATGAACCTCGAGCGCGAGGGCGACTGCGAGGTCCTCGAGCTGAACATCACGCTGCCCGAAAAGGAGTAGGGGCCGGATTGCCGGGAGCATTCGGCCACTGAAGCACACGGAAAGCAAGTAAAATCAAGGGCATTTAAATCCCTCTTCGAGGGTTTTCCTGCTTACCCGTGGTGCGTCCTTCCATCCTCGAAGGCCGCGGGTAGCGCCAGGATCTTCAGCGGCGCAGGAAGCGCAGCCAGGCCCAGATATTCAGCAGGCTCATCAGCGACTGGGCCACGTAGGTATAGGCAGCGGCCTTCAGTATGCGTTCGGCGTGCGGGTAGTCCGTCTCATGCAGGTAGCCGCCCTCGCGCAGCATCGGCATCGCCCTCCCGAAGCTGGCGTCCAGCTCCGTCGGCAGCGTCACCAGGTGGACGATCGCGGCCAGTCCCATTGACAGCAGTCCGGCGAGCAGGAACATCGCACCGGGCGCGGGGTGACGCGTGATGATGGTGATCACCGGGATCCCGAGCATCAGGAAGGCGCCCAGGCGCTGGCCGCTCGCCGCCCACCGCACCAGTTCCCCGCGCAGACGCAGCGGGGCATAACCCTCGGCGTGCTGCACCGCGTGCCCCACCTCGTGCGTCGCCACCGTTACCGCGGTCAGCGAGCGCCCGTGGTAATTGCCCCCCGAGAGACGCACCGCACGGGCCTCCGGGTCGTAGTGATCACCCTGCCCTTCGGCGACCTCAACGGACACGTCGTGCAGACCCCGGTGGTTGAGCAGATGGCGCGCGAGTTCGCTGCCGGTGCCATCGTAGCGATCGGACGGTTCGCTGTACTTCTCCATCGTCCTGCGGACCCACCAGCCGGGTCCGTAGGTGGCCAGGAGGATGAGTGGAATCAGAATGATCAGGAGCCTGCCCATGCCATCCAATCTATCCGATACCGGCAGCGGGCGCCGTTTCCCGCCCGTGCTTCGTGGGATGTCCGGTACCCTCGCCCTCGACCGGATCCCCGGGGTGGCTCGGGGTCGGGCGCGATCGCCGATGCTGGCCGAAGACGTCCCGGGCAGTCTCCGCACGGCCCACCGGATCAGGGCCGATCCGTGCGCACCCCTGCCGCGGGGCCGGATCCAAGCTGCAGCGGCGCCAGCCAGTCCGGGCCGAGCTGAGTCATCTGGCGCTCGACCCAGCGTGCCCGCTCGAGCACGTTTCCGGAGGGTCGGGAGGGCGAATAGACGCGCGGATTGGGCAGCACCGCCGCCAGCAGTGCGGCCTGTTCAGCGCTCAGGTGCCGGGCCGGGATGCCGAAGTGGTACTGCGCGGCGGCCTCGATGCCGAAGATGCCCGGGCCCCATTCGGCCACATTAAGGTAGACCTCGAGGATGCGTGCCTTCGGCCACAGCACTTCGACGGCGGTGGTGAGACCGGCCTCCAGCAGCTTGCGGGTCAGGCTTCTGCCGTGCCAGAGGAAGACGTTCTTCGCGGTCTGCTGGCTGACCGTGCTCGCGCCGCGCAGGCGTGCCCCTTGCAGGCGCGCGTTCACGGCCTCCTGGATGGACTCCCAGTCGAAGCCGCGGTGCCGGGGGAAGCGCTGATCCTCGGCCGCGACCACCGCCAGTGGCACATGGAGCGGCAGCGCGTGGATCGGTTGCCAGGTATGGCGCAGGGAGGGCGCGATCGGACCTGACGCCGGGCTCAGCATGTACATCGAATACGGCGGATCGACCCAGCGCAGCAGCAGGATCAGGAGCAGGAGGAGGGCCACCAGCACCCCCAGCGTCAGCACGACGACTCGCAGCACGCTGCGCGCAAGTGGCGCGCGCCTGCGGTGCCGCGGGCGGCGGGTGCGTCCCTTGGAGCGGAACCGCTTCATGCGGCCATTCTGCCAGAGGCCCATGGCCGCCTTCCGCCGCAATGTCCGCATCCGGGGTGAACTTCGCACGCGGCGACGGGCCGAAACGGCTGTGTGCCCATTGGCCACGGATGGAGGGAGAGATGTCGGAACCGGACGTGATCCAGGCGGCAAGCGTCGATCCCGATGAGGTCGCCCGCTACCAGCGGCTCGCGGAGACCTGGTGGGACGAGCACGGGCCCTTCTGGCCGCTGCATCTGCTGAACCGCGTCCGCACCGGCTGGATCGTGGAGCACCTCGCCCGGGAGCTGGGCCGCGATCCCGAGGCCTCCGAGCCGGTCGCGGCGCTCCGGATGCTGGACGTCGGCTGCGGCGGCGGCATCCTCTCGGAGAGCATGGCGCGCCACGGAGCGGAGGTCCTCGGGATCGACGTGACCCCGCGCAACCTGATCATTGCCGGGCAGCATGCCCAGGGGAGTGGCCTCGACGTGCGCTACCGGCATGTCGCGCTGGAGGACCTGGAAGAGGATGGATTCGACGTGGTCCTGAACATGGAAGTGATCGAGCACGTGCTCGATCCCGACAGCTTCCTGCAGCGCTGCATGGAGAAGGTCCGCCCGGGCGGCTTCCTGGTTCTGGCGACGCTGAACCGGACACTCGCCGCCTATGTGGCCGGCATCATCGGCGCCGAATACCTCTTCCGCCTGCTGCCGCGCGGCACGCACCAGTGGCGGCGCTTCGTGCGGCCCCGCGAGATGACCCGCCCGCTCGAGGCCGCCGGCTGGCGCGTCACCGCCCGTTCCGGGGTGGCCGTGAACCCCCTGCGGCGCAGGATGCGCCTGACCCGTTACGAAGGGGTCAACTACATGCTGATGGCGCGTGCGCCTGAAAGCCGTTGAACCTCGGACCCGAATCTGGAGGAACCCCATGGACCATCTTCCCTACCGTTTCACCACGCCCACCGGCGACGCGATCTCCTTCGAGTTCGAACTGCATCCCGAAACCGGCTCTGCAACCCGGGTCTACCAGTTGCTGGACCGCTTGCTGTATACCCTGAACCACGAGATCGCGGTCCTCGGCGAGACGCACAACGGCGATCTGTTGCAGGCCCTGGCAATGGCCATCGCGGTACGCACCGAGATGATTCCCGCCAACCCGGAGCTCAAGCGCAAACTCGCGCAGGACGTGGTCGAACAGGCCCTGCGCTCGCTTAAGGACGCCCATCACGAGGAGACCCCCTCCGGCCACGCCTGACGCCGCCATCGCGACCAGAGGTCGCTCCCACGCAGGCAAGCCCCTCGTAGGAGCGGCTTCCAGCCGCGATCCGCGATCCGCGCGATCCGCGATCCGGCCCCGGCCATCGCGACCAGGGGTCGCTCCCACGCAGGGCAAGTCCCTCGTAGGAGCGGCTTCCAGCCGCGATCCGCGATCCGCGATCCGCGATCCGGCCCCGGCCATCGCGACCAGAGGTCGCTCCCACGCAGGCAAGCCCCTCGTAGGAGCGGCTTCCAGCCGCGATCCGCGATCCGCGCGATCCGCGATCCGGCCCCGGCCATCGCGACCAGAGGTCGCTCCCACGCAGGGCAAGTCCCTCGTAGGAGCGGCTTCCAGCCGCGATCCGCGATCCGCGATCCGCGATCCGGCCCCGGCCATCGCGACCAGAGGTCGCTCCCACGCAGGCAAGCCCCTCGTAGGAGCGGCTTCCAGCCGCGATCCGCGATCCGCGATCCGTGCAATCCGCGATCAAACCCCGGCCATCGCGACCAGAGACCGCTCACCCCAGGCCACGCGGTCACACCCCGGCGGCAACCGTCCCGTGCCGTGCCAGCAGGGCCGCCCCGTGGGCGGCCTGTTCGTGCGCGGCGCGGTGGACCGGAACCCCCAGCACCCGCTCCCGGATCGCCGTCCACTGCGGGTTCGCCGCACCGCCGCCGACGCTTGCGACCGCCTCGAGCGCCGGTGCGCCGAGCGCCTGCAGCCGCGCGTAGCCGGCCGCCTCGATCCTGGCGATCCCCTCCAGCAGGCCGTGCAGGAAGCGCATATCGCTCTCGGGACGCGGAGTGAGCCTCGGCGCCAGCCGCGCGTCGCTGACCGGAAAGCGTTCGCCCGGACGGTTCAACGGGTAGTAGTCGAGGCCCGAGCCCTGTTCGGCGTCGATGCCCGCGCAAAGGCCCCGGATCTCCTCCGGACCGAAGTGGGCCGCGAGCACCGCGCCGCCGCTGTTGGAGGCGCCGCCGGTCAGCCAGTGGCCCAGCACCCGGTGGCTGTAGACGCCCGCGTCCGGATCGAAGAGCGGCCGCTCGCAGAGTTGCTTCAGCACCAGCGTGCTGCCGAGGCTGGTCACGCCGATCCCGGGCCGGTCCACCCCGGTGGCCAGGAATCCGGCAACACCGTCGGTGGTGCCGGCAACCACCAGGCTGTCCGGGTGCAGGCCCGTCTCGGTGGCGGCGGACCCCGCCAGCGGGCCCAGCGGCGTTCCGGCCGGCACGACCTCCGGGAGCAGGTCCGCCAGCGGGCCGAGCAGGTCCCGCCACCAGCACGGCCACGCACCCGCCACCGGGTCGTAGCCGAGCTTCAGCGCGTTGTTCTCGTCACCCCGGTCGAATCGGCCCAGCAGGCGGCCGGTGATCCACTCGGCCTGGTGCAGCACGTGCACCGCCTTGCGCAGGCGGTCGTCGTCGCGCAGCCACAGGAGCTTGGCCGCGGAGGCGGCGGGGCCGTGGACTCCGGCATCGCGCGGCGCGACGCCGGCCAGGAGGCGCGCCTGCTCCACCGCCCGTGCGTCGTCGTACATCAGTGCCGGACCGAGCGCTTCGCCATCCCCGTCCGTCGCCAGCAGGGTCGCCGAGGTTCCGTCCACCGCGACGGCCACCGGCTCCGCCGGCATCCGGCCCGCCAGATCACGCAGCAGCGCGCGGACGCCGTGCCACCAGGCCGCGGCATCCGCCGGGACCCGGCCCGCTTCAGGCCAGGCCCGGCGCAGGCCGGCCACGATCGCTCCGTCCGGACCCAGCACCTCGGCGCGCACTCCCGAGGTGCCGAGGTCGATGCCGATGCAGTGGCGGATCAATGCCGGTTCACGCTCTCGAGGCCACGGTTCCGGCTCACTGGCGCACCGGGGGCGGCAGCACCACCGGCTCGGCCGGGTGCCAGCCCTCGGCGCGATGCTCGGCCACGACCTGGGTGTAGATGCCGCCGCGCACGTAGAAGTCCGCGGTCAGGCGCATGAAGCGCGGCTGCACGGCCGCCACCAGGTCGTCGAGGATGCGGTTGGTGACCGCCTCGTGGTAGGCGCCCTCGTTGCGGTAGGACCACATGTAGTTCTTCAGCGACTTCAGTTCCACACAGTTCGCATCCGGCACGTACTGCAGATGCAGTTCCGCGAAATCGGGCTGTCCGGTGGCGGGGCACAGGCAGGTGAATTCCGGGATGCGCATGTGGATGGTGTAGTCGCGTTCCGGTCTCGGATTGGGAAAGCTGTCCAGGGTCTTGCCGGGCTGGCTGGGCATGGGTGATCCTTGTAGGCGACGGATTCATGGCGCCGGAGCAACACGCCGGGCCGAACCATGTAAGATTCTACCCCGATACCCCCACTGGGCCCCATTCATCCGTGCGACTTGCCCGTATAAAGCTGGCCGGATTCAAGTCCTTCGTTGATCCGACCCTGCTGGTGCTGCCCGGCAACCGGGTGGGCATCGTGGGGCCGAACGGCTGTGGCAAGTCCAACACCATCGACGCAGTGCGCTGGGTGATGGGCGAGTCCTCGGCCAAACACCTGCGCGGCGACTCGGGCGAAGACGTGATCTTCAGCGGATCCTCGACGCGCAAGCCTGTCGGCCAGGCCAGCATCGAGCTCTTCTTCGACAACAGCGAGGGACGCCTCGGCGGCGAGTACGCGAGTTACGCGGAGATCTCGGTGCGCCGCGCGCTGACCCGCGACGGGCAGTCGAAGTACTACCTGAACGGGCTGCGCGCCCGCAAGCGCGACGTGACCGATCTCTTCCTCGGCACCGGCCTCGGGCCGCGCAGCTACGCAATCATCGAACAAGGCATGATCTCGCGCCTGATCGAGGCGCGGCCGGAAGAGCTGCGGGTCTATCTGGAGGAGGCGGCCGGTATCTCGCGGTACAAGGAACGCCGCCGGGAGACCGAGAACCGCATCCGTCACACGCGCGAGAACCTGGAGCGTCTCGACGACGTGCGCGAGGAGGTGGACCGGCAGGCGGCGCGCCTGACCCGCCAGGCCGAGGTCGCCGAGCGCTACCAGGAACTGGCGGCGAACCGGCGCGAGCGGCGGGCGGAACTGCTGCTGCTGCGCCTGCGCGCCCAGGAACAGCGGCTCGGCCGCGAGCAGCAGGCCCTGGCCGAGGCGGAGACCGCGCTTGCCGGACTGCAGGCCCGCGCGCAGAAGAAGGAGACCGAGGCCGAACGGCAGCGGGCGCAGCGCGCGGAACGGGAGCGGACGCTGCAGGAGGCCCAGGGGCGGTTCTACGACGTGTCGGCGCAGGTGTCCCGGCTCGAGCAGTCGATCCGCCACGCCGAGGAGGAACTGGAGCGCGAGGCCCGGGAACAGGGGGAGCTGGAGACCCGCATCCGGGACTCCGAGCGCGCGGCGCTGGATGCGATGCACCGGGTGGACAGCGCCGACGCCGCGATCGAGGCTCACGAGCGGGAGCAGCAGACCGCGGCCGGTGCGCTGGAACAGGCAGAGCGCGAGGCGGAGGCAGCGGATGCGGACATGCACGCGGCGCAGGAGGCCCGGACCGCCTGGCACCAGGCGATGGCCGAGCCGCAACAGGCGGCGCAGTTGGCGCGAACGCGGATGGATCATGCCGATCAGCTGCTGCAGCAGGCGCGGCAGCGCCTCGAGAGGCTGAAGGAGGAGCAGGACCGTCTGTCCGGTGCAGACACCGACGCGGCGCTCGCAACGGCCGAGGAGGCCTTCGAGGCCGCGAGCCGGGGTCACGAGACGCTGCAGGAACGTCGCGCCGGTCTCGCCGAGCGCCTGGCGGAGGAACGCCGCGAACTCCAGGCCGGTCAGGAAGAGGTCCACGAGCTGGAGCAGAGGGCCCGCGAGGTCGCCGGACGCCTCGCGTCCCTGCAGATCCTGCCGGGCCGCGATCAGAACGAGGACCGGCAGCGCTTCGAGCAGTGGGCCCGCGAGCGCGGTGTCGATCCCGGCCGACGGGCCGCGGAGCAGGTGGACGTCGATCCCGGCTGGGAGGCCGCGGTGGAGGTGGTGCTGGGGCAGTGGTTCGAGGCCGTGCTGATGTCCCTCGCCGAGATGCCCGACAGCCTGCCCGCGGCGGCCTTCCGGGCCCTGGACCCGGCGCCGGATGCGCGCGTCTGCCCGGCGGATTCACTCGCCGCGCGGGTGCGGGGTCCGGACGTGCTGCGCGCCCGGCTGGCGACCGTGTACTGTGTCGACTCACTGCCCGAGGCCCGGCAGCGGCTGGGCCGGTGTGCCCCCGGCGAGAGCGTGGTCACGCGCGACGGCACCTGGATCGGGCAGGGCTGGCTCTGGCACCGCAACCCCGACCCTCAGGTGGAGGGCGTGATCGAGCGCCTGCGCCTGGAGCGTCAGCTGGAACGCGAGGCGGCCGAGCTCGAGGCCCGCGGGGCCGAGCGCGCCGCCGGACTCGAGGCGCGCAGGGAGGCGATGCATCAGACCGAAGCGGAACTCGAGGAGGTCGATTCGGCGCTGCGCGAGAGCCAGCGCGAGGCGAACCGTCTCGAGGGCCAGCTGCAGCGGCTGCGCGACCGGGCGCAGCAGGCCGAGGAACGGCGCGGGCGCCTGTCCCGGGAGATCGCGGAACTGGAGGGCGAGGGCGCCCGGGCCGAGGCACAGCGCGATGACGCGCTGCGGGAGCGCAACGAGGCGCTGCAGGCCCTGGAAGACCTCGACCGGGACAGGTCCGAGCTGGAGCAGCGGACCCGGGAGACGCAGTCGCGCCAGCACCAGGCCCGCACCCGTCTGCAGCAGGCGCGCGAGCGGGCGTCGGAAACCCTGCTTGCCGTGCAGGAGGCGCGGCACCGGCTGGCGCTTGAGCAGGGGCATCGCGAACGCCTGGAACAGCAGAGCGAGCGTGACCGTGAACGCCTCGCGCAGCTCCAGGAGGCGCGTACCGGGCGTCTGGCGCCGCTGGACGGGTGGCGCCGCGAGCTCCAGGAACAGCTGCAGCAGCGGCAGCAGGCGGAGGAGTCCCTGACCCGGGCGCGTGCGGCGCTGGATGCCTGCGACGATTCGCTGCGTCTTCTCGCGACCGAACTGCGCGACCTCGGGGAACAGGTCGAGGCCGGCCGGGGTGGCTGCGAGGAGCGGCGGCTGGAACTGCGCGAGCTGCGCGTGCAGGAGGAGCAGCTCGCCGCCCAGCTCGGGGAGAGCGGGGTGGATCCGGACGCGTTGGCGACCGGGCTTCCCGACGATGCCAATCCGCAGGCCTGGGAGGACGCGATCGCCACGCTGGACCGCAAGATCGAACGGCTCGGCCCGATCAACCTGGCCGCCATCGAGGAGGCGCGGACCCTGACCGAGCGCAGCGAGTACCTGAAGGAACAGCACGACGACCTGCTCACGGCGCTGGAGACGCTGGAGCAGGCGATGCACAAGATCGACAGGGAGACCCGGGCGCTGTTCCGCGAGACCTACGACCGGGTGAACGAGGGCCTCGGGCAGAAGTTCCGGCGCCTGTTCGGCGGCGGCGAGGCCCGTCTCGAGCTGACCGGCGACGACCTGCTCGACACCGGCATCGCGATCATGGCCCGGCCGCCCGGCAAGCGCCTGTCCACGATCCATCTGATGTCCGGTGGCGAGAAGGCCCTGACCGCCGCGGCGCTGGTGTTCGCGATCTTCGAGCTGAATCCCGCGCCCTTCTGCATGCTCGACGAGGTCGACGCTCCCCTGGACGAGGCGAATGTCGGACGTTTCTGCGCGCTGCTGCAGGAGATGTCGGAGCGGATCCAGTTCATCTTCATCACCCATAACAAGTCGACCATGGCCATGGCGGAGCAGCTGATCGGCGTTACCATGCACGAACCCGGCGTCTCCCGCCTGGTGAGCGTGGACGTCGACGCCGCCGTGGAACTGGCGGAAGCCTGAAGGAACGCGAGAGGTCTTTCCTGTGGATTGGTTGCGTATCAGCCTGTTGATCTTCGGCGTGATTCTCGTCGCCGGCATCTGGATCGCGCACCGCATGCGCGTACGCGGCCGGCGCGAGGACCGGGAGATGGACCTCGACGACTGGGGTGACGATACCGGGGTGCACATCCGTGCCCATCGCGACGACCCCGACATCGAGCCGGTGCTGGGCGAGGGCGTCAGCGGTCTCGACAACCTGCTCGAGCCCGAGGAACGGCCCGTGAGCCGGACACCGCCACAGGGTGCGGCGCCGGCAGCCGGCAACGAGCGTCCACGCCGCGCGCCGGCTTCCGAGCCGGTGGCCTGGCCGGCGCGGGAACCTGAGCCGGAATCGGCTCCGGCACCCGAGTCGAAGACACCCGGGCGCGAGCCTGGGGCGGAATCCGAATCCCAACCCGCGCCCGGACCGGCACCCGCGCCCCGCGGCCCGCGGCCTGACGTGCCGCTGGTGGCCAAGCGCGCGGGCGTGAAGGTCGCATCGGTGTTCTCCGACCTGAAGCAGCGCGTCGCGGCGGGCGGGACCCCGGCACCGAAGCCCCGGGCGCCCGCTGACGATGCGCAGCCGTCCCCACCCCCAGGCCGGCGGGCGGCAGGGGAACACTTCGACGACGTGTCGGAGCCACGGGTGGTGGGCCGCAATCCCCTGTCGCCGGACACGAGGCCCGAAAAGATCCTGGTGCTGCACGTGGTGGCGCCGCGCAACCGGCCGTTCACCGGGGTCGCGCTGGGGGCCGCGCTGCGCCGGGCCGGGCTCGGGCTCGGCGAGATGTCGATCTACCATTACCGCGAAGAGGGCGACCCGCCGGACGGCGACCCGCTGTTCAGCGCCGCGAACATGGTCGCGCCGGGCACGCTCGGCGACGACGACCTCGCCGACATGATGACGCCCGGCATCACGCTGTTCCTGCAGCTGCATGCCTGTGACCGGCCGCAGCGCGCCTTCGAGGTGCTGCTGGAGACGGCACACGTGCTGGCGCGCGATCTGGGAGGACGGGTGCTGGACGCGCAGCAGTCCACCGCGACCAATCAGACGCTCGCCCATATGCGCGAGGACATGAACCACTGGCTGCTGCGCCACCGACCGGACCTGTTGCGCAGAAAGGCCGCGAAGTGACCCGACGGGACCGCGCGGCGGGCGCGGCCCGCCGGGCCGCTGAGCTGCGCGAGCGGATCGCCTATCACGACCGGCGCTACTACGTGCTGGACGATCCCGAGATCAGCGACGCCGAATACGACGAACTGCTGGCGGAACTGCAGCGCATCGAGGCCGAGCATCCCGAGCTGGTGGTGCCGGAGTCGCCGACCCAGCGGGTCGGGGGGGCGCCGGCCACCAGCTTCGAGCCGGTGCGCCACCGGCTGCCGATGCTCTCTCTGAACAACGGGTTTACCGAGGACGAGCTGCTCGCCTTCGATCGCCGGGTGCGCGAGCGGCTGGACCGTGACAGTGAGCCGGGAGTCGAGTACATGGCCGAGCCGAAGCTCGACGGGCTGGCGCTCAGCCTGCTCTACCGCGATGGCCGGCTGGTGCAGGCCGCAACCCGTGGCGACGGCGAAACCGGCGAGGACGTGACCGGCAACGTGCGCACCGTGCGCGCGATCCCGCTGTCGCTCGAGGGCTCGGGATGGCCGGCGGAGTTCGAGGTGCGCGGGGAGGTCTTCATGCGCCGGCCCGACTTCGAGCGGCTGAACGCGCGCCTCTATGCCGCGGGGGAGCGCGGCTTCATGAACCCCCGCAACGCGGCGGCCGGGAGCCTGCGCCAGCTCGATCCGGCGGTCACCGCGCGCCGGCCGCTGAGCTTCTTTGCCTACGGTCCGGGCTGGGTCCCCGACGGCTTCGAGCTTCCGGATACCCAGTACGCGGTACTCGACTGGTTCGAGACCATCGGCATCCCGGTCTGTCCGGAGCGCGACCGGGTGACCGGGGCTCGGGGCGCGCTGGACTATTATCGGCAGATGGCCGTCCGCCGCGCCGAGCTGCCCTACGACATCGACGGCGTGGTCTTCAAGGTGGATCGGCGCGCGGACCAGCAGCGCCTGGGCTACGTCGCCCGGGCACCACGCTGGGCGCTGGCCCACAAGTTTCCGGCCGAGGAGCGCACCACGCAGCTGCTGGCGGTGGACTTTCAGGTCGGACGTACCGGCGCGCTGACCCCGGTGGCGCGGCTGCAGCCGGTGCTGGTCGGGGGCGTGATGGTGAGCAACGCGACGCTGCACAACATGGACGAGGTCGCGCGCAAGGACATCCGCATCGGGGACCGGGTCGTGGTGCGCCGGGCCGGAGACGTGATCCCGGAGGTCGTCGGCCGCGCCGGGGGCGAGCGCGAGCCGGACACGCGACCGGTGCGGCTGCCGGAGGCCTGCCCCGAGTGCGGCTCCCACGTCGAGCAGGAAGAGGGCAAGGCGGTGGCGCGCTGCACCGGCGGGCTGGTCTGCCCGGCGCAGCGGCGCGAGTCCCTGCGCCACTTCGTGTCGCGCAAGGCGATGGACATCGAGGGCTTCGGCGACCGCCTGATCGAGCAGCTGGTCGGGACCGGGACGGTGAGTACCCCGGCGGAACTCTTCGAACTCGATGCGACGCGGCTGGAGGGCTTCGAGCGCATTGGCGCGAAGTCGGCCCGGAACCTGGAGGAGGCGCTGGAGCGCGCGCGCGAGACCACGCTGCCACGGTTCATCTTCGCACTGGGCATCCGCGAGGTGGGCGAGGTCACCGCGCGGGCGCTGGCCGAGCACTTCGGCGGGCTGGAGCCGCTGATGCAGGCCTCGGTGGAAGAGCTGGAGGGCATCCGGGACGTGGGACCGGTGGTCGCGCGGCACATCGCGAGCTTCTTCGCGGAGGCGCACAACCGGGAGGTGATCGAGGCCCTTCGCCGCGCGGGCGTGCACTGGCCCGAGATGCGGCCCGCCGCCGAGCGCCCGCAGCCGCTGGCAGGCCGGACCTACGTACTGACCGGCAGCCTCGAGGGCCTGACCCGCGAGGAGGCGAGCGCGCGGCTGCAGGCCCTGGGCGCAAAGGTCACCGGCGGCGTGTCCGCCAAGACCACTGCCGTGATCGCTGGCGAGAACCCCGGCGGCAAGCTCGCAAAGGCCGAAAGGCTCGGCGTTCCCATCCTGGACCAGTCCGCCCTGGAGGAACTCCTGCGCGAGCACGACCGGATGTAGGAGCGATGTCTGTAGGAGCGATGTCTGTAGGAGCGGCTTCCAGCCGCGATCCCACGCCGGGCATCGCTGTAGGAGCGGCTTCCAGCCGCGATCCCGCGATCCCGCGATCCCGCGGCGCCGGAACCCGGTCAAGCGAACAGCTTTCTCCGGAAGAACTCCGGCGTTGCCGCCGCGGCGCGCTGGATCGCGGCGTTGTAGTAGTCGGTGTGGAACCCTAGCTCCTCCGCGGCCTCTTCGCGGTGGAAGCACACGGTCGCGTCCTTTGCCGCGATGGTCGCGGTCCACCAGCCAGAGGGATAGCTCGCCTGGGGGAAGTGCAGGGTCAGCATGTCCAGAAAGCCCGCCGCGCGCAGGCTGTCGTGCATCGGCCGGATGATGCTGTCGGTGTGCAACAGCGGCGACTCGCTCTGCTGCACCAGCAGCCCGTCGCGCCCGAGCGCCCGCAGGCAGTCCTTGTAGAAGGGGGTCGAGAACAGTCCCTCGGCCGGCCCGACCGGGTCGGTGGAGTCGATCACGATCACATCGATCGAGCCCGGCTCCGCGTTCTTCACGTAGGCGATTCCGTCGTCGAAGCGCAGATCCGCCCGGGGGTCGTCATTGGCTTCGCACAACTGCGGAAAGAACTGCTCGGAGACCCGCGTCACGCGCTCGTCGATGTCCACCTGGATCGCGCGCTGCACGCAGTCGTGCTTCAGCACCTCCCGCAGCGTTCCACAGTCGCCGCCGCCGATGATCAGCACCTTCTTCGGGTTCGGGTGTGCGAACAGCACCGGGTGGGCCATCATCTCGTGGTAGATGAAGTTGTCGCGGTCGGTCAGCATCACGCAGCCGTCGATCACCATCAGCTTGCCGAAGCTGACGGTGTCGTAGACCTCGATCTTCTGGAAGGGGGTCTGCTCCTCGTGCAGCTTGCCCCTGATGCGCAGGGAGAAGGCCATGTCCTGATCGGTCTCGCTGAACCAGTTCTCGTCGAGGGTCATCTTGGTGGGGCTCCGGGCCGTGGGCAGGTGGGGTGGCGCGTATGATACGTTCTCGGGGCCCGGGCCTCACCCCCTGGCGGTTACCCCGGGCCTCACCGCGGCCCTCACCCCGACCCCTCTCCCGCCTGCGGTAGAGGGGGAGAGAGCTTCCTCCCGCGCTTGCGGGGGACGGTTGGGGAGGGGGCCAGCCACGCGCACGACCAGACGGTGATCACGCATGAACGACACGAACTGGACCATCGAGGACGCCCGCCGGGGCTACAGCATCGCGTACTGGAACGGCGGCTTCTTCGAGATCAATCCGCAGGGCCGGATGGTCATGCGTCGCCCGGACTGGCCGGAGCACCCGGGGGTGGATCTGTTCGAACTGGCCCAGCGGCTGCGCCAGGAACACATCGGGCCGCCGGTGCTGGTGCGCTTCCAGGACGTGCTCGGGTCGCGCGTGCAGCGTCTGACCCGGGCCTTCGAGGAGGCCGCCGCGGAACTGGACTACACCGGTGGCTTCACCGCCATCTACCCGATCAAGGTGAACCAGCAGCGCTCCGTCGTGCAGCGCATCCTCGCCGAGCCTGACGCCCGCGTCGGACTGGAGGCCGGCTCCAAGCCCGAGCTGATGGCCGTGCTGGCGCTCGCGCCGGCCGGTTCCGTGATCGTCTGCAATGGCTACAAGGACCGCGAGTACGTGCGACTCGCGCTGATCGGCCGCCGGTTGGGTCACCGCGTATACATCGTGGTCGAGAAGCCGTCCGAGCTCGAGGAGGTGATCCGCCAGTCGCGCGAGATGGACATTCTGCCGCTGCTGGGCCTGCGCGTGCGGCTGGCGTCGATCGGCAAGGGGAAGTGGCAGAACACTGGCGGCGAGAAGGCCAAGTTCGGACTCTCGGCGGCGGACGTGCTGCACCTGCTGGAGCGCCTGCAAGGCCTCGACTGGCTGGAACACATGCAGCTGCTGCACTTCCACATGGGTTCGCAGATCGCCAACATCCGCGACATCCAGGCCGGGATGGGCGAGGCCGCGCATTATTTCGCGGCGCTGACGGACGCGGGCGCGAACCTGCAGGTCGTCGACGTCGGCGGCGGGCTCGGCGTGGACTACGAGGGCACGCGCTCGCGCAACGACTGCTCGATGAACTACTCGGTGGAGGAATACGCGCTGAACATCCTGCGGCCGCTGGCGCATATCTGTCGCGACCAGCACCGCACGATGCCCGAGATCTTCACCGAATCGGGCCGCGCGATGACCGCCCACCACGCGGTGCTGATCACCAACGTGATCGACAGCGAGGCGGCCCCGGGTGCAGGCGATCCGGCACCGGCCGAGCCCGGGGAGCCCGCAGTGCTCGCGGACATGCGCGCTCTGCTGCACGACGACCGCCGGCCGCCCTCGGAGATCTACCACGACGCCGCCTACGGCCTGTCGGAGTCGCAGGCCCGGTTCGCGCGTGGCCTGCTGTCGCTGTCCGACCGGGCCCGCGCCGAGGAACTCCACTTCGTGATCTGCCAGCGCCTGCTCGCGGACGGGAGGAACACGCTGCCCGGCGAGATCCGCGCGGAGCTCACGGAGAAGCTCGCGGACAAGTACTTCTGCAACTTCTCGGTCTTCCAGTCGATCCCGGACGCGTGGGCGATCGACCAGATCTTTCCGGTGGTGCCACTGCACCGCCTCGACGAGCCACCGCACCGGCGCGCGGTGCTGCAGGACCTGACCTGCGACTCGGACGGCCGGGTGGACCGCTACGTGGAGGCCGAGTCCACCGTCAGCACGCTGGCGCTGCATCCGTGGCGAGAGGGCGAGGACTACTTCCTGGGCATCTTCCTGGTCGGCGCCTACCAGGAGATCCTCGGCGACCTGCACAACCTCTTCGGGGACACCGATTCCATCAATGTCGAACTCACCGAGGACGGCGGCTACCGGCTGGTGGAGCCCGAGCGCGGCGACACCGTGGACGAACTGCTGCGCTACGTACACTTCGAGCCCGAGACGCTGCGTCGCGCCTACCGCGAGAAGATCTATGCGATCGGCCTGCGCGGCGCCGAGGCCGGCGCACTGCTCGCGGAGCTCGAGCACGGACTTACCGGCTATACCTATCTCGAGGATTGAGCCGGAACTCTCGCGAATCCCCGAACTCACCCCCCCGTTCTTTAAGCACCCCATGGAGTGCGGCGGCTTGCCGCCGCTTTGTCCGGCAGGAGGCTCGCCTCCTGCCGCGGAAGCGAGCCTCCGCGCGTGAGAGCGGGAGCAGGCTCCCGCACTACATAGCGCGGGGGTCTCGGGGACAGATTTTGAATCTGTCCCCGTAATTAACGTCGGCGGCAGCGAAAACGGCGAACAGGTATAATCCGCCCCCGTTTCGCCGCCGAGCCCGCCCCGCATGACCGCCAATCTTCGCAACATCGCCATCATCGCCCACGTCGATCATGGCAAGACCACCCTTGTCGACCAGCTGCTGCGCCAGTCCGGCACGCTGGACGCCCGTACCGAGCAGGGCGAGCGGCTGATGGACTCGAACGCGATCGAGAAGGAGCGCGGCATCACCATCCTCGCGAAGAACACCGCGATCCGCTGGAACGACTACCGCATCAACATCGTCGACACCCCCGGGCACGCCGACTTCGGCGGTGAGGTCGAACGCGTGCTGTCCATGGTGGATTCGGTCCTGCTGCTGGTCGACGCGGTCGACGGTCCCATGCCGCAGACCCGCTTCGTGACCTCGAAGGCCTTCGCGATGGGCTTCAAGCCGATCGTCGTGGTGAACAAGATCGACCGCCCCGGCGCCCGCCCGCACTGGGTCATCGACCAGGTCTTCGATCTCTTCGACCGCCTCGGCGCGAGCGACGAGCAGCTGGACTTCCCCGTCGTCTACGCCTCCGCCCTGCAGGGCTATGCGGGTCTGGATGCCGACGTGCGCGAGGGCGACATGGGCTGTCTGTTCGAGACCATTGTCGAACGCGTGCCGCCGCCGGAGGTGGATGCCGACGGCCCGTTCCAGATGCAGGTGTCGTCGCTGGACTACAACAGCTTCCAGGGCCTGATCGGCATCGGCCGCATCACCCGGGGGAAGATCCGCACGAACACCCCGGTGAAGGTCATCGACCGCATGGGCCATGTGCGCTCCGGGCGCGTGCTGCAGATCATGGGCTTCCACGGCCTGCAGCGCATCGAGGTCCCGGAGGCCGCGGCCGGCGACATCATCACCTTCACCGGGATGGACGAGCTCTATATCTCCGACACCCTCTGCGATCCCGCGAAGGTCGAGGCCATGCCGCCGCTGACCGTGGACGAGCCCACCGTCAGCATGACCTTCCAGGTGAACACCTCCCCGTTCGCGGGGCGCGAGGGCAAGTTCGTCACCTCCCGCGTGCTGCGCGAGCGGCTGCTGGAGGAGTTGAAGCACAACGTCGCGCTGCGGGTGGAGGAGACTGCGGACGCCGACAAGTTCAAGGTCTCGGGACGCGGTGAACTGCACCTCGGCATCCTGATCGAGAACATGCGCCGCGAGGGCTACGAACTCGGCGTGTCGCGCCCCGAGGTGGTGTTGCGGGAGATGGAGGGCGAGGCCTGCGAGCCCTACGAGCGCGTCGCCATCGACATCGAGGAGATCCACCAGGGCACGGTGATGGAGGCCCTGGGCATCCGTCGCGCCGAACTGCAGGACATGGTGCCGGACGGCAAGGGCCGGGTCCGGCTGGACTACATCATGCCGTCGCGCGGCCTGATCGGGTTTCAGACGGAATTCCTGACCGCGACCTCCGGCACCGGCATCATTCACCACGTGTTCGAACACTACGGCCCGTTCAGGCCCGGCGCGATCGGCGCCCGCAGCAATGGCGTGCTGGTCGCGAACGGCGCCGGGAAGGCGCTGGGCTATGCGCTGTTCAACCTGCAGGAGCGCGGCAAGCTGTTCATTGGCCCGGGCGAAGAGGTCTACGAGGGCATGGTCATCGGGATCCACTCGCGTGACAACGATCTCGTGGTGAACCCGCTGAAGGCCAAGCAGCTTACCAACGTCCGCGCCTCCGGTTCCGACGAGAACATCATCCTGACGCCGCCGATCCGCATGACGCTGGAGCAGGCGATCGAGTTCATCGACGACGACGAGCTGGTTGAGGTGACCCCGAAGGGCATCCGCATCCGCAAGAAGCTGCTGCTCGAACACGAGCGCAAGAAGGCGTCGCGGGCCAGCGCCTGAGTCTTGCGGGCTGCCGCTCCCCTCCCCTGGATATAGAACCACCGAGAAGGTTCAAACCGCCGGAATCGCGCGCTATTCTCCAGGCGTCTGCATAGCCTCAGGGAAGGAGGCCAGCGATGCCCAGGGATGCGGGACTCACCCTCGTCGAACTCCTCGTCACGATGGCCGTGGCCGTGATACTGCTCGGTATCGGCGTGCCGGCCTTCGGGGACCTGGTGCTGGACACCCGGCTGACCACCACGACCAACCGCCTGGTCGCGGCCCTTCACGCCACCCGCTCCGAGGCCGTCCGCCACAATGCGCGCGCGACCCTGTGCAAGAGCGTCGACGGCGTCTACTGCGCCGAGGACGGCGGCTGGGATCAGGGCTGGATCGTCTTTCTGGACACCTCCGGAGACGCGCTGCGCAGCGACGGGGATCCTCTCCTTGCCGCCGGTGATCGGGCCGTGGACGGCATCACCATCAGCGGCAACAAGCCCGTGCAGCGCTATGTCTCCTACGTCGGGCTGGGAGGTACGCGGCAGGTCAGTGGCGCCCTGCAGATGGGCACGATCACCCTGTGCGCCGGAGACGCCGGACGCCAGATCGTGATCAGCCGGACAGGCCGTATCCGTGTGCAGCAGGGAGGTTGCGCATGAACCGTCGAGGACTGCCCGGTACCGGTATGCCGCTCCTGTCCGGTCCGCGTCACGCCCATGCCCCGGCCGCGCGTTCTCGGCCGGCTCCGGTGCCGGCGCGGCTGCGGATCCGTGCCTGCTCGGGCTTCAGTCTGCTGGAGACGCTGATTGCGCTGCTGGTCCTCGCGGTCGGCGCCCTGGGCAGCGTGGCGCTGCAGCTGCACGCATTGCAGGCCACGCACTCGGCCTATCAGCGCACGCTCGCGAGCCTGATCGCCGCGGATGCCGGTGAACGGCTGTGGATGGCCGCGGCCGGGGAAGATGCCGGACTCGGCTGGGTCGATGACTGGGTTCAGCGACGGGACTGCGCGCAGGCGGGTCCGCACGTGTGTCTCCCGGGGCTTGAGGTGCGTGTCAATGGTGCCGGGACCGGGCGGGTGATCTCGGTGTCCTGGGCCGAGGAGCGCTTCGCGGATGCGGAGCAGGGCCGCGTGCAGCTGGACTACGCCATTGAGCTGCCGCAGGAGCCGGGATCATGAGCCCCGAGAAGGCGCAGCGGGCCTTCTCCCTGGTCGAGCTGATGGTTGCGATGACCCTCGGCCTGCTCCTGGTCGCGGGGGCGGTGAGCCTGTTCCTGAGCGTGCGGCAGCTGCAGCTCGAGCAGGAGCGGGTCGCGACGATGAAGGAGAATCTGCGCTTCGCGACCGATTTCATGGCACGGGACATCCGCGGCGCGGGCCTGCGCGAGGGCGGGATGCTCGATCTTGCCGGGGGGCTGGAGCCCGGTGACCCCGGCAGCGAAACGCAGCAGCTATTCACCGTGCGCAAGGCCGGCATGAACTGCCTGGGCGAGACCGGGCCCTGGGTCGCCAGTGTCTACAGCGTGCACGACAATCAGCTGCGCTGCGGGAACGACGCGTCTCCGGCCCAGAATCAGCCCCTGGTCAGCGCCGTGCGCTCGATGAACGCCGTCGCCGTCGATGCCGCCGGCGACCCGAACTGGGAGCGGCCGGTCGCGCTGCGCGTGGAGCTGGAGCTGGAGAGCCGGGTGGGCCAGCAGCTGCTGGCCCACGAGGTGGAGTTCATGGTGAGCCTGCGCAACGCGGTGCTGGCCGAGCAGCCCTCCATCTGATGGCTCCGGGGATGCGGTCGGGTCGACGCGGGATCGCGCTGGCGGTGGTGCTGGTGCTGCTGGCCGTGGGCAGTCTGATCGCGGTGACCGGCATGACGCAGGCGATTGTCGATGAACGAATCGCGGGCAACCAGCGCCAGGTCGCGGAGATCTTCCTGGCGGCCGAGGCGGGGCTCCTGCACGCGGGACGGTGGTGGCAGGAAGAGACCTGGGGGGAGCGCCACGACCAGCTCTTCTGGGGCGATCCCGAGGGCGCGATGGCGGCGCTGGGAGCGCTGGACCGGGTCATCCGGCCGGGTCTGAGCTGGTCGGTGCAGGAGCTGCGCTTCGACGGTGACGAGGTGCTGATGCGCGTCCGCGGCCAGATCGAGGGCATCGGCACCGTGCGCGAGGTGCAGGGGCGCTACCGGCGTCCCTCCGGGGATGACCCGGCCGACGCCAATGGCGCCCTGTCGGGTTGGACCGAGTTGCTGCAGCACTGATGCAGGCTCACCTCGTGCGCTGGTGATCACGCCCTCAAGTCCACTGCCGCCGGGCCGATACAGCAGGCTACAAGGGTGGGGGCCAGGGCCCCGCGGGTCGGGATGGGCCAGGGACCGAATCACGGTCCGTACGCGGTATCCCGATGGCCGATCCGGGGCCCTCCAGTCCAGACCACAGGGTGCGGACGGCGGCTGCCGTCCGCAGGGGACAACGACGGAACACGAGGCGGGCGCGACGGTGGATAACCGCATTCCTCAACCCCAGATGCTGGACGGGCTGTCTCCGGTCGGGGACCTGGACCGCGAAAAACGGTCCGGACTGGCCCAGAGAGGCCGGCTTGGAAACCTGCGCTACGGTCAGCGGCTGGACGCGTCGGCGGAACACCGCTGGCTCGTCTACGTGGTCGAGGGCAGCGTGAACCTGGTGACCAGCAGCGGGTCCATCAGCGTGGCGGCCGGTTCGACCCGGGCGCGCCAGCCGCTGTTCTCCGAGGGGCGCTTCCAGGAATACGCGGTGGCCTCCGGCACGGCGGTCGTGCTGCGACTCGATCAGCGTCTCTACGGGATTCTCCACGGGCAGCAGAGCCAGTCCGGCTACGAGGTCGAGGAGACGGAGCTCGACGACACCGAGAGCGCCCTGTTCGCGGAGGTCTACGCGGCCTGCCAGGAGGAAAAGCTCGAACTTCCCGCGCTTCCGGAAGTGGCGATCAAGATCCAGACGGCAATGAAGGACCCGGACGTGGACATCAAGCGCCTGTCCGGCATCGTGTCGCTCGACATCGCGATCACCGCCGGGCTGATCCGCGCGGCCAGCAGCGCCGCCTACGGGGTCGGCAACCCGGTGAAGAGCGTGCGCGACGCGACCGTCCGGCTGGGGCTGGTCGCCGCGCGCAGGCTGGCGCTGACCATCGCAATGCAGCAGGTCTTCCGCTCCAGCTCCCCGGTGCTGAAGCGGCGTATGCACGAATTGTGGGACCGCAGCGTGCATGTCTCGGTGCTGAGCTTCCTGCTGGCCCGTCAATGCAAGGGCCTGGATGCGGAGCAGGCCCTGCTTGCCGGCCTGTTGCACGACGTGGGGGCTGTTCCGATTCTCGACTACGTCGGCCGCAATCATCCGGAAGCGACCGATGAGGAGGTCACGGCGATCATCGAGAAGCTCCACGGTGTGGTCGGCGAAATCGTGTTTGCATCCTGGAGCATGGAGCCGGGCATGAGCATGGTCGTGCGCGAGTCCGGCAACTGGCTTCGCGACCACGAAGGCCCGCCGGACTACTGCGACCTGGTCATCGTGGCCCGACTCTATCACCTGAACCAGTCGGACCCCGACGCCGCCATTCCCCGTTTCCACGAAGTACCGGCGTTCACCCGGCTGGATCTTCCCGCGCCCAACGAGGAAGGGAAGCTGGACCTGATCGAGAATGCGGCCAGCGAGCGCGAGGAGATGATGGCCGTGATCCAGGGCAAGGCCTAGGCAAACGCCTGAAGTCGCCGAGAAGGCTTGCCTCCCGCATGTGCCGAGGCGGCCGTGTAGGAGCGGCTTCCAGCCGCGATGCAGTGTTGCATTGAGTGCCCCGGGCCATCGCGGCCGTGTAGGAGCGGCTTCCAGCCGCGATGCAGTGTTGCATTGAGTGCCCCGGGCCATCGCGGCCGTGTAGGAGCGGCTTCCAGCCGCGATGCAGTGTTGCATTGAGTGCCCCGGGCCATCGCGGCCGTGTAGGAGCGGCTTCCAGCCGCGATGCAGTGTTGCATTGAGTGCCCCGGGCCATCGCGGCCGTGTAGGAGCGGCTTCCAGCCGCGATGCAGTGTTGCATTGAGTGCCCCGGGCCATCGCGGCCGTGTAGGAGCGGCTTCCAGCCGCGATGCAGTGTTGCATTGAGTGCCCCGGGCCATCGCGGCCGTGTAGGAGCGGCTTCCAGCCGCGATGCAGTGTTGCATTGAGTGCCCCGGGCCATCGCGGCCGTGTGGGAG
>JAABTX010000053.1 GCA_011389655.1 Thioalkalivibrio sp. | reverse complement strand
CCGTATATCGCGGGGGACAACGGCGGCGGGGCCTTCGTGCTGGTCTACCTGGCGTGCATCCTGCTCATCGGCCTGCCGATCATGATGGGGGAGATCCTGCTCGGACGCCGGGGCCGGCAGAGTCCGATCAATACCATGCTCACGTTGGCGCGCGAGGAGGGTCTCAGCCGAAGCTGGGGGTTGATGGGCTGGATCGGCGTGCTCGCCGGCTTCCTGATCCTGTCGTTCTACAGCGTGATCGCCGGCTGGGCACTGGCCTATGTCTTCAAGGCCGGCACCGGCAGTTTCTCGGGTCTCGACGCCGAAGGCTCGGCCGAAGTGTTCGGGGCGATGCTGGCGAACCCCGAGGGCCTGCTGGCCTGGCATACCATCTTCATGGTGATGACCGCCATGGTCGTCGCGCGCGGGGTCCGTTCGGGACTGGAGCGCGCGGTCACCATCCTGATGCCGGCGCTGGTGGTGCTGCTGATCGTCCTGGTCGGCTACTCGATGGCCCAGGGCGCCTTCATGGACGGCCTGCGCTTCCTGTTCCAGCCCGACTTCACAGCCCTGTCGCCGAACGCGGTACTGCTGGCCATGGGCCAGGCCTTCTTCACGCTGAGTCTCGGGATGGGTGCGATCATGGTCTACGGCAGTTATCTGAGCAGCGAGGCCTCGATCGCCAAGACCTCCGGCTCCGTGGTGGCCGCGGACACGGTGGTGGCCCTGCTCGCGGGTCTCGCGATCTTCCCGATCCTGTTCGCGTCCGGCCTGTCGCCGGAGCAGGGTCCGGGCCTGATCTTCGTGACCCTGCCGCTGGCCTTCGGCGAGATGCCCTTCGGCGTCTTCTTCGGGACGCTGTTCTTCGTGCTGCTGGTCTTTGCCGCGTGGACCTCGGCCATCTCCCTGATCGAGCCCGCGGTGGCCTTCATGGTCGAGAATCTGCAGCTGAACCGCGTGTTCGCCACCACGGTAGTGGCCATGCTCGCCTGGACGCTCGGCATCGCGGCGCTGCTCTCGTTGAACGTCTGGTCGGACTACACCCTGTTCGACAGGGGCGTGCTCGACATTCTCGACTATCTGACCGCGAACATCCTGCTGCCCCTGGGCGGTTTCCTGATCGCGCTGTTCGTGGGTTGGCGGATGACCGAGCGCTCGGTGCAGTCCGAGCTGCGGCTGACGCTCGGCGGAATCTACACCGTCTGGTATTTCCTGGTCCGCTACGTGGCTCCGATCGCGATCCTTCTGGTGTTCCTGCGCGCCGTCGGCCTGATCTGATGTCCACGCGTATCCAGCGGTCCGCGTGGGTGCCCTATTCGGCCGAACAGATGTTCGATCTCGTCAACGACGTCGGCTCCTATCCCGAGTTCCTGCCCCACTGCCGTTCCGCCCGGGTGCTGGAATCCCGGGAAGACCAGGTGAAGGCGACGATCGAACTGGCCACCGGCGCGCTGCACAAGTCCTTCACCACGGTGAACCACCTGGACTACCCGCGGCGGATCGAGATGCGCCTGGTGCAGGGGCCCTTCCGGCGCCTCCAGGGGGCCTGGAGCTTCAGCCAGGAAGCCGCGCGCGGGACCCGGGTGGGGCTGGATCTCGAGTTCGAGTTTGCCGGAAGACTGATGGCGCTGGCGATCGGCCCGGTCTTCCATCACGTCGCCAACTCGCTGGTGGATGCCTTCGTCCAGCGGGCGCGGGAGGTGTACGGGGATGCGCATGCCTGAAGGCGGCGGCGCGGACGAGCGGATCGTGGTCGAGGTCGCCTACGCGCGGCCGGACGTGCAGGTGGTCCTGCCCGTGCAGGTGCCGCGCGGGGCGACCGTGGCCGACGCGGTGCAGGAGTCGGGGATTGCCGAGCGCTTTCCCGAGATCGACCTGCGCGAGGCCAAGGTCGGGATCTTCGGCAAGCACACCCGCATGGACACCGAGCTGCGTGCGAAGGACCGGGTCGAGATCTATCGGCCCCTGATCGCCGATCCGAAGGAGGTGCGTCGGCAGCGGGCCGCTCAGGGCAAGCCGACGAAGAAGGGCGGGGCAGGTAACTGAGGCTGCGTGCGCCGGCGCGACGCGCTCGCGGCGGCGGTCAGCCGCCGGTGTCGCCGGGCGCGCCGCTGTCCTCGATCCGGGCGACGCGTCCGTCCTCGAAGAAGACACTCACCGTGCGCCTTTCCGTGGGCCCGCGGCCGGGCCGGTTGTAATAAACGTAATCCCAGCGCTCCTCGCGGACGAAGGTGCCGCCGACCTGAGGCGATCCCATCAGGAACTGCACCTGCTGCGGCGTCATGCCGGGGCGCAGCTGGGCCACCTTTTCGTCCTCGATCGCGTTGCCCTGCTGCACGTCGATGCGGAAGCTCGGGAGGCCGCTGCAGGCGGTGAGCAGGGTCGCGATGGCCGCAACAGAAATGAGAATCTTGAACATCGGGTGGGCGTGGTCCATGATCCGGGCTGGAAGCGATGGTCAATCTTACAGCAATGCCTCCGGCGGCGGCAGCGCCGGGCCGGGGCGGCGAGAGGGGTTCGAGTGGAAACGCACAACCTGAAGAGGGCGGGGCTGAAGGTGACGCTGCCGCGCATGAAGATCCTGCAGATCCTCGAGGAGTCCGAGACCCGCCACCTCACCGCCGAGGCAATCTACCGCGAGCTGCTGGACTCGGGCGAGGAGATCGGCCTGGCCACCGTCTACCGCGTGCTCACGCAGTTCGAGGCCGCCGGGCTGGTGTCCCGGCTGCATTTCGAGGGCAATCAGGCCGTGTTCGAGCTCGAACGCGGCGGGCACCACGACCACATCATCTGCAACCAGTGCGGGCGTGTCGAGGAATTCCTGGACGAGACGATCGAGCAGCGCCAGCGCGAAACCGCGGCGGCACACGGCTTCGAGATCCGGGACCATGCGCTGGTGATCTACGGCGACTGCATCACGCCGGACTGCCCTCACCGGGAGCGCTGAGCCGCCGGTTGGGGAGCGGAGTCGCGGCCCACTAGCGATCGCTCGCGGCGGGAGCCGATTCCAGCATCTCCCGGGCGTGGGCCAGGCTCCGTTCGGTGACCGTGACGCCGCCCAGCAACCGCGCGATGGCCTCGACCCGCGCCTCGGCGGTCAGCGCGGCGATCTCCGTACGGGTGTGATCGCGGGCACGGTGCTTGGTCACCTGCAGCTGGTGGTGCGCCTGGGCCGCCACCTGCGGCAGGTGGGTCACGCACAGCACCTGATAGCGCCGCCCGAGGTCCTGGAGCTTCCGGCCCACGACCTCGGCGACCGCGCCGCTGATCCCGCTGTCCACCTCGTCGAAGATCAGGGTGCCGACCGGCTGCTCGGCGCTGGCGAGCACCTGCAGCGCCAGCCCGATCCGCGACAGCTCGCCGCCCGAGGCGACGCGCGACAGGGGCTTGGGCGCGGCGCCCGGATTCGCGGCCACCATGAATTCGATGCGATCGCGTCCGTGCGGGCCGGTCTCCTCCGGACGCGTCTGCAGATCGATCCGGAAGTGGCCCCCGGCCATGCCCAGTTCCTGCATGGCCGCGGTCACTGCGGTGTCGAGCCGCCGGGCCGCCTCGCGGCGGGCGCTGCCGAGTGCCGCCGCGGCATCGTCGTACTCCCGGCCGGCCGCCTCGGCCGCCTGCTCCAGGTCCTCCACGGCCGCATCACCGGCATCGAGCTCGGCCAGCTCCGCCTCCATCTTCTGCAGCAGCTCCGGCAGCTGGTCCGGTTCGACGCCATGCTTGCGCGCAAGCCGCAGGTAGGCGGCGATGCGCGCATCGACCTCGGACAGCCGCCCGGGGTTGATCTCCACGCGATCGGCGAGGCGGCGCAGTTCGTCGCCTGCTTCCTGGACCTGAATCCGGGCGGACTCCAGCAGCTCGCATACCGGCCCCAGCCGCCGGTCGTGGCGCACCGCCTCCTGGAGCCCGGACAGGACCTGGCCGAGGGCCGGGTCGATGCCGCCATCGGCATCGATGGCCTCGTGGGCCCCCTGCAAGGCCGACAGCACCTCGGAGCCGTGCGCCAGGAGGGTCTGTTCGGCCGTGATTTCCGCGTACTCGCCCGGGGCCGGCGCAAGCTCCGCGATCTCCGCCGTCTGGAAGCGCAACAGGTCCAGGCGGTCGCTGGCGTTCGCGAGCCGTGACCGGGCCTCTTCCAGGTGCAGCCGGGCCTCCTGCAGGGCGGCGTACGCGCGCGCGACGCGGCGCACCACGTCATCCTCGACGAAGCCGTCGAGCAGCGCGCGTTGCGCGTGCCGCTGCAGGAACTGCTGGTGCGCGTGCTGGCCGTGGATGTCCACGAGCCACTGGCCGAGGGTCTTCAGCTGCGCCATCGTCGCCGGACGGCCGTTGATCCACGCCCGGCTCTTGCCCTGGGCGCCGATCACCCGCCGCAGCAGGACGCCGGTGCGCTCGCCGCCGCCGTCGCCGGCATCGGCATCGAGCAGCGCCTGCGCACGCAGCCAGCCCGATGCCGGGTGCCCGGGGTGCAGATCGAAGCCCGCGCTGAGGTCGGCCTGTACGGCGCCGCTGCGCACGCTGCCGGCGTCGCCGCGATCCCCCAGCAGGAGGCCGATCACGTCGACGAGGATGGACTTGCCGGCCCCGGTCTCGCCGGTCAGCGCGGTCATGCCCGGCCCGAATTCGACCTCGATGCCGTCGATGATCGCGAAGTCCCGGATCGTGATGTGGCTCAGCATCCTCGCGCGGGCCCGGGTTCAGGGATGCTCGCCCCAGCGCAGCTTGGAACGCAGCATGCGCAGGAAGTTGTGATTGCGCGGGTGGAGCAGCGTCAGGGACTCCGCTGCCCGCTGCACCCTGAGGATATCTCCGGCCGCGAAGTCGAGGTTGTCCTGTCCGTCGAGCGCAACCTGCGCCGGCGAGCGACTGCCGCTGCTCAGCTTGATCTCGATCACTGCGCTGCCGCTGACCACCAGCGGGCGGTGATTCAGGCTGTGGGGACAGATCGGCACGATGATCATCGCATCGAGATCGGGCGTGAGGATCGGTCCGCCCGCCGAGAGCGAGTAGGCGGTGGAGCCGGTGGGCGTGGCCACCACCAGCCCGTCGGCCCGCAGTCGGCCGACGTCGAGACCATCGATGAAGGTATCGAATTCGATGATCCGCACCAGTCTCTGGACGTGCACTACCGCGTCGTTCAGTGCCAGCCCCCCATGGATGGGGGTGCCATCCCGCAGCAGGGTGGTCTTGAGCATGGCCCGAGGCTCCAGCTCGAAGGCGCCATCCAGCACCGCATTCAGTTCGGCGGCGGCGCGTTCCGGCAGGATGTCGACCAGGAAACCCAGTCGGCCCAGGTTGATGCCCAGCATCGGCGTGTCCCGGGTCGCCATCGCGCGGGCCGTGCTCAGCAGCGTGCCGTCGCCCCCGATCACCACCACCAGCTCCGCCGCCTTTGCCAGTTCCTCGAGCGGGGCCACGGTGAAGTGGGCGGGATGTTCGCAGTCCCCGATGCCGGCCTCGAGAATCACCCGGGCGCCGCGCTGGTGGAGCGTGTCCAGCAGGGTCGCGACCAGTGGCGCGGTACGCGAGTCACTGGACTTCCCGACCAGTCCGATGACGTTGAAGTTCGGCTGCATGCGGGCATTATCCGGTAAACGCCGTCTGCCCGCACCCGCGCGGCGAATGTCCGCGCTTGACTGGGCAGGGGCAGGGCATAGACTGGCCTGGCACTCGAATGGCCCTGGCGCTGACAAGAGATCGACCGATGCAGGAAATACAACTGGACACGCGGGCACGGACCCTGCTGCGCACTCTGATTGAAAGCTATATACGCGACGGCCAGCCGGTCGGGTCCCGGACGCTTGCGCGCACCAGCGGTCTGAATGTCAGTCCGGCAACCATACGCAACGTGATGTCCGATCTCGAGGACCTCGGCCTGGTGCATGCACCGCACACCTCGGCGGGCCGTATTCCGACGGCCGCCGGGTACCGCCTGTTCGTGGATGCGCTGCTGGAGATCCGCACGCCGAACCGGGAACAGGTGGAGGCGATCGAGTCCCGCTTCAGTCCCGGTGCCCCGATCAAGGACCTGCTGGGGACCGCGGGCAGCGTCCTCTCCACGGTCACCCGGCTGGCGGGCATGGTGCGCCTTCCGCGCAACCGTCAGGTCGCGCTGACCCAGATCGAGTTCCTGCGCCTGGCCGAGTGCCGGGTGCTGGCGATCCTGGTGATCGACGGCAAGGAGGTCCAGAACCGGGTGCTGGAACTGCAACGCGACTATCAGCCCGCGGAACTGCAGAGCATGGCCAACTACCTGAACGCCCACCTGGCCGGCCAGAGCCTGCAGATGGTGCGCGGACAGCTGCTGGCGGAGATGCGCTCGGTGCGGCGGGATGTGGATGCCATGATGCTGGCGGCGATCGATCTCGGCGAGCGGGCGATCGGCGACGACGAGCCGGACGACGTGCTGGTGGCGGGCGAGACGCAGCTGCTGGGATACGAGGAACTGGCCGACATCCATCACCTGCGCCAGCTGCTCGAGGCATTCCACGAGAAGCGAGAGATCCTGGCTATTCTGGACAAGTGCATCCTGGCCGATCGGGTACAGATCTTCATCGGCCGGGAATCCGGGCTCGAGTGGTTCGAGCACTGCTCCGTTGTCACCGCGCCCTACAGCGTCGACGGCGAGATCGTCGGGGTGCTGGGTGTGGTGGGCCCGACCCGGATGTCCTACGACCGCGTGATCCCGATCGTCGACATCACCGCCCGATTGCTCGGTTCGGCCTTGAATTCCCGCGGCGAGCCCCCAGAGACTTCCTGACGGCGGGGCATGCGCTGCCCCGGAAGCCAATCCATTCCGTGTTCACCAAGAGGAAGACATGTCCAGCCAGAGGGATAACGTGCAGCAGGAGAACGATCCGAAGCAGAGCGTGCCGGAAGAGGAACCGGAGGTCGCGGGCGCTGGACCCGCCGCCGGCGAGGGCGGAGACGCCGAGGCCCGGCTGGCCGAACTCGAGGCGCTGGCGGAAGAGCGTCGCGACCAGGCGCTGCGCGCGCAGGCGGAACTGGAGAACCAGCGCCGGCGCTTCGAACGCGAGCTGGAATCCGCCCACAAGTTCGCGATCGAGCGCTTCGCGGCCGAGCTGCTGAACGTCGCCGACAGCCTGGAGATGGGCCTGGAGGCGGCGCGCAAGGCGGACTCGGGGGGCAGTATCGTCGAGGGCACCGAACTGACGCTGAAGGCCCTGCACCAGGCCTTCGAGAAGTTCGGCATCGAGGCCGAGGACCCCACCGGGCAGCACTTCGACCCCGAGCGGCACCAGGCGATGACCACGCAGGAGAGCAGCGAACATCCGCCGAACACGGTGCTGATGACGATGCAGAAGGGCTACCTGCTGCACGGGCGGGTGCTGCGCCCCGCGATGGTGATCGTCTCGCGGACGCCGTCCGGTGGTCTGAACGAATCGGCTTGAAAACCGGACTTCCCGCCCCATATCCCACACAGAACGGCAGCGAACGGGTAACCCGACCGGCTCTCCCGTGCGCTGGGCACACCCAATTCATCACAGGAGTTTCCACACATGGGAAAGATCATCGGCATTGACCTGGGCACCACCAATTCCTGTGTCGCCATCATGGATGGTGACCAGGCGAAGGTGATCGAGAACAGCGAGGGCGGGCGCACCACGCCGTCGATCGTGGCCTTCACGGAGGACGGCGAGGTGCTGGTCGGCCAGTCCGCAAAGCGCCAGGCCGTCACCAATTCACAGAACACCCTGCACGCGGTGAAGCGCCTGATCGGCCGCCGCTTCGAGGAACCCGAGGTCCAGAAGGACATCAAGCTGGTGCCCTACAAGATCATCAAGGCGGACAACGGCGACGCCTGGGTCGAGGTGCGTGGCAAGAAGATGGCGCCGCCGGAGATCTCCGCGCGCGTGCTTCAGAAGATGAAGAAGACCGCCGAGGACTACCTGGGCGAGACCGTCACCGAGGCCGTGATCACGGTGCCGGCCTACTTCAACGACTCGCAGCGCCAGGCCACCAAGGACGCGGGCAGGATCGCCGGCCTCGACGTCAAGCGCATCATCAACGAGCCGACCGCGGCAGCGCTCGCCTACGGCATGGACAAGAAGCGCGGCGACCGCAAGATCGCGGTCTACGACCTCGGGGGCGGCACCTTCGACATCTCGATCATCGAGATCGCCGAGGTGGACGGCGAGCATCAGTTCGAGGTGCTGGCCACCAACGGCGACACCTTCCTCGGTGGCGAGGACTTCGACAACCGCCTGATCGACTACCTGGCCGGCGAGTTCAAGAAGGAACAGGGGATCGACCTGAAGAACGACCCGCTGGCGATGCAGCGCATACGCGAGGCCGCGGAGAAGGCCAAGATCGAGCTTTCCTCCAGCCAGCAGACCGAGGTCAATCTCCCGTACGTGACGGCCGACAGCGCCGGTCCGAAGCACCTGGCGATGAAGGTGACCCGCGCGAAGCTCGAGAGCCTGGTCGAGGACCTGATCCAGAAGACCATCGAGCCCTGCAAGATGGCACTGAAGGATGCCGGCGCCTCTGCCGGAGAGATCGACGACATCATCCTGGTCGGCGGCCAGACGCGCATGCCCAAGGTGCAGGAGGCGGTGCAGAACTTCTTCGGCAAGGAGCCGCGCAAGGACGTGAACCCCGACGAGGCGGTGGCCGTGGGCGCCGCGGTACAGGGCGGCGTGCTTGGCGGCAGCGTGAAGGACGTGCTGCTGCTCGACGTCACGCCGCTGTCCCTGGGGATCGAGACCCTCGGTGGCGTGATGACCAAGCTGATCGAGAAGAACACGACCATCCCGACCAAGGCGAATCAGGTCTTCTCCACCGCGGAGGACAACCAGACCGCGGTGACCGTGCACGTGCTGCAGGGCGAACGCGAGCAGGCCAGTGCGAACAAGTCGCTCGGCCGCTTCGACCTCACCGACATCCCGCCGGCGCCGCGCGGCGTGCCGCAGGTCGAGGTGACCTTCGACATCGACGCCAACGGCATCCTGCACGTGTCGGCGAAGGACAAGGCCACCGGCAAGGAGAACCGCATCGTGATCAAGGCCTCCTCGGGCCTGAGCGACGACGAGGTCGATCAGATGGTCAAGGACGCCGAGGCCCATGCGGAAGAGGACAAGCGCTTCCACGCGCTGGTCGCGGCCCGCAACCAGGCCGATGCCCTGATCCACTCGGCCGAGAAGTCGCTGAAGGACCTCGCCGAACAGGTCGATGCCGACGAGCGGTCCGAGATCGAGGCCGCGATCCAGGCGACGCGCGAGGCGATCAAGGGCGACGACGTGACGGCGATCGAGTCGGCCAGCCAGAAGCTCGCGGAGGCCTCCGGCAAGCTCGCCGAGAAGGCCTATGCGCAGGCCGGTGGCGGGGCCCAGGAAGGCGGCGGCACCGAGCAGCCGGGCGGCGGCGAATCCGCGTCCTCGGATGACGTGGTGGACGCCGAATTCGAAGAGGTCGACGACAAGAAGCGGTAAGCGGCGGTGACCCGGTGCGACGACCGGGTCCGGCCACAGCGATGGGCCACGCCCGGATTCCCCGAAAGAGGTATCCGGGCGTGCACGTTCCCGCGCGGCCGCAATCGGCCGGCGCGGCAATCGGCAAGGGACCAACATGGCGCAGCGTGACTACTACGAAGTGCTCGGGGTGACCCGGGACGCCTCGCCCGAGGTGATCAAGAAGGCGTTCCGGCGTCTGGCGATGAAATACCACCCCGACCGCAATCCGGGCGATGCCGAGGCCGAGGTCCGGTTCAAGGAGGCCCGGGCCGCCTACGATGTGCTCAGCGACTCCGGCAAGCGTGCCGCCTACGACCGCTACGGGCACGCCGGTGTCGATGCCTCCGCGGGCGGCGGCTTCGGCGGGGGTGCCGGCAGCTTCAGCGACATCTTCGAGGACATCTTCGGCGACATCTTCGGGGGCGCCGGCCGTGCCGGCGGACAGCGGGCCTACCGCGGTTCCGATCTGCAGTACAACCTGGACCTCAGCCTCGAGGAGGCCGTCTTCGGCACCGAGGTGAAGATCCGCGTCCCGACAACGGTCGGCTGCGAGACCTGCGATGGCTCCGGTGCGGAACCGGGCACCAGCCCGGAGACCTGCCCGACCTGCAACGGGGTCGGGCAGGTGCGCATTCAGCAGGGGTTCTTCTCGGTGCAGCAGACCTGCCCGCGCTGTCAGGGCACCGGGAAGGTGATCCCGAACCCCTGCAAGGCCTGCGGTGGCTCCGGCCGGGTGCAGAAGCAGAACACCCTGGACGTGAAGATCCCGGCGGGCGTCGACTCCGGCGACCGCATCCGCCTCTCGGGGCAGGGCGAGGCCGGCCTCAATGGCGGTCCGCCGGGAGACCTCTACGTGCAGGTGCGGGTGAAGCCGCACAAGCTGTTCCGGCGCGAGGGCAACGACCTGCACTGCGAGGTTCCGATCTCCTTTGCCACCGCCGCGCTGGGCGGGGAGCTCGAGGTCCCCTGTCTGAACGGACGCGTGGCCCTGAAGATTCCGGCCGAGACCCAGAGCGGCAAGCAGTTTCGCCTGCGCGGCAAGGGCGTGACCTCCGTGCACGGCGGCGGTGTCGGCGACCTGCTGTGCCGGGTCTCCGTGGAGACGCCGGTGAACCTGACCCAGCGACAGAAGGAGCTGCTGCGCGAGTTCGACGAGTCCACCCAGCAGGGTGGCACCCGTCACAGCCCGCAGGCCCACTCGTGGCTGGATGGCGTGCGCGGCTTCTTCGAGGACCTGAAGTTCTGGAACCGCTAAGGTCGCGGGCGTTTCCCTCGCCCGGTCCCTGCATCGCTCGCAATCACGAGCGCATTGATCCGCGCCTTGCTGAGGGACGTGCCATGGGCGCCGCGGGCCGGTGCGGCGTCAGAGCACCTGGGTGAAGTCCACGTCGAGCTGTTCGCCCGGGGGGTGCACGAAGTAACCCTGCACGAGGTTCACGCCGAGCCCGTACAGGACTGCCAGCGTGGCGGCATCCTCGACCATCGGGACGATGATCTGCTTTCCCTTCGCGTGGCCGCCCTCGGTGAAGCGGCGGATGGCGTCGCGGTTGCCCTCGTCCTTGACCAGATTCCGCACGAAGGCGCCGTCGACCCTGATGTAGTCCGCATTGACGTGCCGAAGGATGTGGAAGGGGTTGAGACCGTTCCCGAAGTCGTCGATGCACAGCTGGGCGTGGATGGCCTTCAGGCCCTGCGCCGTGCCGGCCGCGGCCCGCAGGTTGGTGACGATCGTGGCCTCCTTGATCTCGACCACCGCATTGCTTGCCGGAATCCGGTGCTGGTGCAGGAATTCCTGCAGCCAGACCACCACCGACCCGTCGACCAGCGAATCACGCGTGAGCTTCAGGAAGAAGGTGGTCCTCGGGTCGGTCCTGATCCGTTCCGCCAGTGCGGAGACCGCGTGGGTGACGATCCAGCGGTCGATGTCGGCGGCGATGCCGGTGCGTTCCGCCGCGGGCAGGAAGTCTCCCGGTTCGTAGACCTCTCCGTCGGGTCCGGTGAGCCGGACGAACACGCTGAAGCGCGGAACGTCCTCACCGTGCAGGTTCACCACCGGCTGGTATAGCAGCCGGATGCGATCGTGGGCCATCGCGTCCCGTATGAGCTTCTTCCAGACCCGGTCCGACGTCGAGCGCGCCAGCGCGTCGCAGAGCGGGCGCTGGAAGGAGTATCCGTTGCCGCCGTTGTGGCGGACCTCCTCGAGTCCGCGACGGGCCTGATCGAGCAGCCCATCGACGGTCGGCGCGGAGTCGTCCGCGATCACCGCGCCACAGGACAGCGTCACGATCGTGGAACCCTGTCCCAGGTCGACCTCGCGCTCCGAGGCCGCCCTGATCAGCGCACCCAGTCTCCGTTCCAGATCGCTCCGGCGGGTGTCCGGAACCAGCACGCCGAAGTGGCCGTCGCCGAGATGAGCGACGGTGGCCGGATCCGGGAAATGCTCGCGGATCAGCAGGCCCACGTCGGTTAGCAGGATGTCCGATCCGGTGCCGCCCAGGTCATTCTGGAGCCGTTCGAGATCGTCGACCGAGAGTTGCAGCAGCGCAAAGGGCTGGTTCGAATGCGCCGCCGCGGTCAGCGCGCGTTCCGCCTCCCGGAACAGATGCTGCCGATTGTGCAGCCCGGTCACCGGGTCCAGCCTGGTCAGCCTTCCCGGGGTCTCCTCGTGCACCGGCATCGCCATGCGCACGACGGTGCAGCACTCGCCATCGACCGTCGCGTCCGTGAACACGAGTTCCGCATCGAAGCGCCGTCCCAGCGTGGTCCGGAGGGTGAGGGTGCGTCGTTCGCCTGCCGGATCGGCCCCCAGCGCGTGCGCCTCCATCCACTGCCGCACCAGTTCGTGCTGGTCGGGACTGACGAAGTCGGCAAGTGTCCGGCCGGCCATTTCGTCGGCGGTGTCGATCCGAAAGTGTTCCCGCCAGGCCCGATTGGCGGCGAGGCAGATTCCGTCGCGGAGGTAGACCACCGGATCCTTCGAGTCATCGAGCACACCGAGGTACCTGCGTTCGGCATCCTGAAGGTGGGTGCGCAGCTGGTGCATCCGGGTCGAGCACAGACTGAACTCGAGCGCCTTCAGCACGACCAGTGCGGCGAGGTCCTCCATCTCCGCGCCAACCACCGCAAAGGCTCCGGACTCGTAGTCCGCGAGGCGCTCGCTCTCGGGACGATCGCTGATCACGACCACCGGGGTCGTGCGTCCCGCGTTCAGGAGCGCCGCGTTGATCGCCTCGAGGCCGGGGCCCTCGCCGACGGCGATCAGCACGATGGCATGAAAGCGATGCGCGAGGAGCAGGGCCTCAACCTCGGGCTGGTCCGAGGCTTGATCGGCCCGCACCGCCGGCCCACGCACACGGACAGAGCTGATCAGCCGCTCGGCTGTCTGCGGCTGATTCGTGACGAACAGAAGGCGGATGGATTCAGTGTTCTGCAGCATCCCTGGGTTCCCGGATCATGCGCTCCCGATGGTCGTCCCCTGAACCGCGCACACCCGCGTCCCGGACTGGCGCTCCACGCCCCTGGCGAACTCACCGCTCCCCGGCCTTCGGCGCCGCGGGGCGAGGCCCCCCGCACACCGGGCATGATAACGAAGATTAACAGAAGGCGGCCCCGATGCCACCGGATACGGTACCGGATCCGGATGCCTGCCGTCCGGATCAGGAGCCCGGGGATGCCGGCATCGGGAAGTCCGCCCGGCTGAAGGTATGGCTCTCCGGTCGCACGGATTCGAGTTTGACCAGGTGCTGCTCCCCGGCGACCCGGAACGAGACCTGGCTGCCCGCCGTGAATGCGGCGGGTGAGAAGGCCAGCGCGCCGGCGCCCGACTTGCCGTGCGGACGGAAGAACAGGGCCGGCTTCGTGTTGCCGACGGGTGTGTTGCTGCGGATCAGGCGGACCTCGGTGGGTGTGCAGCCGGGGGCGAGGTACTCGATGCCGACCGTGACCTCCTCGGGGCCATCGTAACGCAGCCAGCGGATCACGCCCAGCTGCCAGACCACGCGCCCCTTCCGCGTCGCCCGTACCGCGATCAGGTCTCCGCTGTAGACCTTCTGCGCCGGTGACTTGAGCACCAGATTCAGGCCCCCGGCACCCAGGTTGCGCAGCCGGGCGGCCGTGGGCTGCAGCAATCGCACGGCCCGGGGTTCGGGCGTGTTGTCGATGCGCGGATTGATGCCCCGAAGCGCGTCGTTCCAGGCCGCGCCCAGCCGGTCCAGGTTCTGGTCCGACAGGAAGCGGGCCTCGTCGGCGTTGCGGCCGCTTCCCGACACCTCCAGGCTGAGCCCCTCGCCCTCGTCCGGGTCCCCGATGCCCAGCGACAGGGCTGCCGGAACACGCCGGGGATCGCCGACCGGGAGGCTCGAGCCCCCGTCGCCGGGCAGCCCCGAGAGCGCGCCGATCTCCAGCTTGCGCTGGTGCCGGTAATCCGCCCGCACCAGGGCATGGATGTCCGCGAGGCCGGTCACGGTGATGATCGGTTCCACATCCGCCGGTTCCCGGCTGAAGCGCCGCGTGGGGGGGACCACCCAGAGGTTCAGCAGGCGCCGGTCCAGTCCGCCCGTGACCGGATGCCAGTTCCCCGCGCGCGTCTGTGCCGCGGGTCCGGATCGGATCGCATCGAGCACGGGGCTCAGATCGATCAGGCGGTACTCGGGTCCGGGGGTCGGGTGGCCGGTGACGAGGGAGGGGGCATGGTCCTGATGCAGGGTCAGGCGCAGCAGCGGGCTGGATTCGTCGACGCCGGCGGGAATCTCCGTCAGGCACCGCACCGGGACCGATTCCAGCCAGCGCGCCAGCACGTTCACCTCGCCGTGGTGCAGCGCATACACACCCGCGGAGCCCGCCACCGCGATGCGCGCGACCAGGTGTTCCACGCTGTCCGGTGACAGGATCTGACCGCCCAGGCGCTCCGTGCCGGCGGCCGGCTCTCCGGCCACGCCGAGGGCCTCCGCCACCTCCAGTATCCGATAGGTCTGCAGCCACATGTTCGGGGGCAGCGGCTGGTAGAGACGCCAGAAGTGGAGAAACCTGCCCGCGAGCAGCGCCATGGCCCGGCGCAGGTGCGGCGCGGCATTGCGCTCGCTGATCCGGCGCTGCTCCAGCCCGTCATCCACCAGGCGCAGCAGCGCGACCGCCAGTTCCCAGGAGAGTTCGGCGTAGGCGTCCGCGAGCATCCGGCTCTTGTGACCCAGCGGCACGGGCATCTGCCGCAGCTGCAGATCGATCTTGCCCAGAACCGGTGCGGCCCGCTCGATCAGCACCTCGGTCAGTCCCGTGAGGGCCGGGTATTCGATCAGGGCCCCGTTCACGGAGCGCAGGGCCTCGGTGATCACGGCGACGGCCTGCAGCTTGTCGCGTGCCGGTTGGTCGTCGATCCACGTCTCGAGCTCGGCGGGCGAGGCCCAACCGGGGCTTCCCGCAGGTGGCTGAGTGCGTGTGGGCGGGGCGAGTTCCGCCCCGGGGCGTGGCTGGGTCATGACGCTCCGTGAAGCTCCCCTTGCTGGCTCCGACACTGTAGAACATCGGCGGATCGATGACCATCATGGATCGCGTCCGGACACGGATCACCGCGGCACAGCCGCGCCGGTTCGCTGTCCCGTTTCCCGCGACCGGCCGTGCGCGTGTCAGGGGGGCAGCGGGACCTTCCCCGACGCGCCGGGCACCTCCCGGACCAGCCTCGGGACGAGGTAGCCGGGGAGCCGCGACCCGAGCCCGGCGTGCAGCTCCCGCGCCCGGGCCTCCGGCACCTCGAAATGGGCAGCCCCGCGCACCCGGTCGAGCAGGTGCAGGTAGTAGGGGAGGATGCCCGCGGCGAATCCCCGTTCCTGCAGTTCGCAGAGGGTCCCGAGGTCGTCGTTCACGCCGGCGAGCAGCACCGACTGGTTCAGCAGCGTGACCCCGCTCGCGCGCAGCCGGGCCAGCGCGGTGTCGGCCGGCGGGTCGAATTCCCGCGGATGATTCGCGTGCAGGACCAGTATGTGCTGAAGGCGGCCGCGCCCCAGCCACGACAGCAGCCCGGCGTCGATCCGCTCGGGGAGGACCACCGGCAGCCGGGTGTGGATGCGCAGCCGCCGAAGATGCGGGATCCGCTCCAGCAGCAACAAGAGCTCGGTCAGCCGGTGATCCGGAAGGGCCAGCGGATCGCCGCCGCTGAGGATGACCTCGGAGATGTCCCGGTGCTCCCGGATGTACGCCAGTGCCGGTCCCCAGTCACGCAGCCCCCCGAACTCGCCGTACGGGAATTCGCGCCGGAAGCAGTACCGGCAGTGGATCGCACAGGCGCCGGTGGCGATCAGCAGGGCCCTCCCGGGGTACTTGTGCAGCAGCCCCGGCGCCGCCATCGCGGCGGCATCGTCGACCGGGTCCGGCCCGAAGCCGGGCCGTTCGAGTGCCTCGGCCGCCTGCGGCAGCACCTGCAGCAGCAGTGGATCGTCCGGGTCGCCGGGCCGGATCCGGGCCAGATAGCTCTCGGGCACGCGCAGGCGGAAGAGGCCGTGAGCGCTGGCGGCGCCTGCCGCCAGCGAGGGGTCCAGATCCAGCCTGAGCAGCAGTTGGTGCGGATCCCGCAGCGCCCGCGACCAGGCCTGCTGCCAGGCGGGAGTATGGGCCTGTGTCCGGGCTCGGGTTATCATGATGGGATTTGTGGGCATGGTCACCTCGAGGGCCGGCCTCTCCAATCGGTGCAGGCGACTGCGTCGCCGCGAGGACGACACGACATGGCAAGTTACAGTACCAACGAATTCCGGAGCGGGTTGAAGATTCTACTGGACGGGGATCCGCAGGCGATCGTGGAGAACGAGTTCGTCAAGCCCGGCAAGGGACAGGCCTTCAACCGGGTGCGCGTGCGCAACCTGCGCACCGGAAGAGTGCTGGAAAAGACCTTCAAGTCCGGGGAAACGGTGGAGGCCGCCGACGTGATGGACACGGAGATGCAGTACCTGTACACCGACGGCGAATTCTGGCACTTCATGGTGCCCGATACCTTCGAGCAGTACGCGGTGGGGCAGACGGCCCTGGGCGACGCGGCGCAGTGGCTGAAGGACCAGGATTTCTGCACGGTCACGCTCTGGAACGGTGAGCCCCTGACCGTGATCCCGCCCAATTTCGTGGAGCTGAAGATCGTCCAGTGCGATCCGGGCGTCCGGGGCGACACGGCGCAGGGCGGGACGAAGCCGGCGACCCTGGAAACCGGGGCGGTGGTGAAGGTGCCGCTGTTCGTCGAGGAGGGCGAGACGGTCAAGGTCGACACCCGCTCCGGCGAATACGTCTCGCGGGTCTGAGCGGAAACGGCATGGCGGACTGGCGCCCGTCGGCTGCGCCCGCCCGCCCGCACCGCGCCAGACTGAACGCGCTGCTGCGCGAATTCATGGCCGAACGCGGGTTGCTCGAGGTCGAGACCCCGGTGCTGTCCCGGGGAGCACCCCTGGATCCCGGCGTCGAGAGCTGGCGCGCGCAGGCACCGGACGCAGCGGCCGGCTATCTTCAGACCTCCCCGGAATACCCGATGAAGCGGCTCCTGGCCGCCGGGGCGGGCGACATCTACCAGCTCGCGCGGGTCTTCCGTGGCGAGGAGCAGGGGCCCCGGCACAATCCCGAGTTCAGTCTGCTGGAGTGGTACCGGCTCGGCTTTGACGACCGACGCCTCGCCGACGAACTGGTGGAACTGGTGCAGACCGTGGCCGCCCGGGGGCCCGGCTGGTTCCGGCCCCGGCCCGGGGTGCGCCGGGTCCGCTACGCCGACCTCTTCCTCGATGCCCTCGGGCTGGACCCGCTCGGCTGCTCCGCCCGGGAGTGCGCCGTGGTCGCGGAACGGGCGGGACTGTCCATCGCCGGCGATCTCGATCGCGACGGCTGGCTCGATGCCCTGATGGCCCTGGTCCTCGCCGCCGGTTTCGAGCCCGACCGCCTGATCCTGGTCCACGACTACCCGGAGAGCCAGGCCGTGCTGGCACGATCCAGCGACGAGCATCCCGGCTATGCGCGGCGTTTCGAGCTCTACTGGGGGGGCATGGAGCTGGCGAACGGCTTTCACGAACTGACCGACCCGGGGGTCTTCGCTGCCCGCCGAGAGCGGGACATCGAGCGCCGGCGCCGCAACGGTCAGCAGATACCCGAGGCCGACCACCTCTTCGCCCGGGCCATGCACGCGGGATTGCCGGACTGCGCCGGTGTCGCCCTCGGGGTGGACCGGCTGCTGATGCGCCTGATCGGAGCGGAACGCATCGACGGGGTGATCGACTTCCCCTGGGGCCGCGCCTGAGGCCTCAGATCCGGGCCACCTCCTGGCGGATGCGCAGGAAGGCCTCGGGGACCACCTCCTGCCGGAAGTCCACCGGGCGCTCGGGCAGCAGCAGCACGACCGAGGATCCGCCGAGATTGAACCGTCCCATCTCCGCGCCCCGTTCCAGGCGGATGTCCTGGTCCTGGTAGTCCGTGCGGCTGATCACATCGCCCGACGGCGGTGTAACCTCTCCAGCCCATACCGTCTCGATGGAGCCGACGTTGATCGCCCCGATCAGGGCCATGGCCACCGGTCCGAGCGCCGTGTCGAAGAACGCGACGACCCGCTCATTGCGCGCGTAGAGGCGCGGCGTGTGGGCGACGATCCGCGGCGCCACCGAGAAGAGCCGCCCGGGCACGTGCACCATGGTGGTCAATTGACCGGAAACGGGCATGTGCAGGCGATGGTAGTCGCGCGGGGCCAGATAGACCGTCAGGAACGAGCCGTTCGCAAACGGCCGCGCGAGGTCGGAGAAGCCCCCGAGCAGCTCGGTTACGGTGTAGTCGTGACCCTTCGCCTGGAATATCCGTCCCTCCCCGATCGCGCCGAAGGCGCTGACCCGCGAGTCCGCGGGACTGACGAGGCTCCGTTCATCCCCCTCGAGCGGTCGCGTGTCCGCGCGCAGCGCCCGGGTGAACAGCGCGTTGAGGCTCGGGTAGCGGGACGGGTCCGGCTGCGCCGCCTCGCTCATGTCCAGCCGGTAATGGCGTATGAACCAGCGCAGCAGAGGCTGCACCCGCGGCGATTCCCAGCGCGCGAAGCGATGGGTGATCCGGGCGATCGCGTGGTGCGGGAGCGGCCGCAGCAGCTGTGCGAGAAGGGTGTCGATGATCGGCATCAGGGGTCAGGCCCGGCTAAAGACCGCTGGCGAAGTCGAAGTCCAGCTGTTCGCTCGGCGGCTGCACGAAGTAGCCCTGGACGAGGTTGACCTCCATGCTGAAGACTGCGGTGAGCGTGTCCGCGTCCTCGACCATCGGCATGATCACCTGCC
>JAABTX010000052.1 GCA_011389655.1 Thioalkalivibrio sp. | reverse complement strand
TGGAAGGCAGCTTTCACGGACGCACGATGGCTACGCTGACGGCCACCGGAAATGCCCGCATACAGCACGGCTTCGAGCCCTTGCTCGAGGGCTTCATCCGGGTCCCGTTCGGCGATTCGACCGCGGTCGCCGAGTACCGCAGCGACCCGGAGGTCGCCGCGATCCTGGTCGAGCCGATCACCGGCGAGGGCGGAATCGGCATCCCGCCGGACGGCTATCTGCGCGATCTGCGCGCGCTCGCCACCGAGAACGACTGGCTGCTGATGCTCGACGAGGTGCAGGCCGGGATCGGGCGCACCGGGCGCTGGTTCGCCTTTCAGCACGAGGAGATGCTGCCCGACGTGCTCAGCCTCGCCAAGGGCCTGGGTAACGGCGTGCCCATCGGCGCGAGCCTCGTCGCCGGTCGCGCGGTGGACCTGTTCACCCCGGGGAGCCACGGCACCACCTTCGGCGGAAATCCTCTCGCCTGCCGCGCCGCGCTGACCGTACTGGACGTGATGCAGGCCGAGGGACTGCGCGAGGAGGCCTCTCGGCTGGGTTCCCGACTGCTGCGGCTCCTTGAAGAGAGGCTCGGCCACCAGCGCGAGGTCGTGGAGATCCGCGGCCGGGGCCTGATGCTCGGCATTGAACTGGACCGTCCCGCTGGCGAGCTCGTGCGCACTGCCCTGGACCGGGGTCTCCTGATCAACGTCACCGCGGAACGCGTGGTCCGCCTGCTTCCGCCCCTGATCATCAACGACGCGCAGGTGGCCGAGATCGCCGACACGGTTTCCGACATCGTGCTAGAGCTGATCGACAAGACGGAAAGACATAGGATTACCGCATGAACCTGAGGCATTTTGTATCCCTGGCGGACCTCACCGGCACCGAGATCCGCCAGATCATCCAGCGTGCGATCGAGCTGAAGGACGAGACCCGGGCCGGCACCCACCACGACGGCATCCTGCGCGGCAAGGCGCTGGCGATGATCTTCGAGAAGTCCTCGACCCGCACCCGGGTGTCCTTCGAGGTGGGCATGCAGCAGCTCGGCGGCAACGCGCTGTTCCTGTCGCCGCGCGACACCCAGCTCGGACGCGGCGAGCCCATAGAAGACACCGCGCGGGTACTCTCGCGCATGGTCGACTGCGTGATGATCCGCACCTACGAGCACGAAAAGGTCGAACGCTTCGCCAACTACGCCTCGGTCCCGGTGATCAACGGACTGACCGACCGGGAGCATCCGGCCCAGCTTCTCGCCGACCTGCAGACCTACTTCGAGCACCGCGGTGACATCCGCGGCAAGCGCGTGGCCTGGATCGGCGACGGCAACAACATGTGCAACAGCTACATCCATGCAGCCCGCCTCCTCGGTTTCACGCTCTCGGCCGCCTGTCCCGAAGGCTACGACCCCGACCCGGAGATCAGCGCCGTCGCAGGACCCGCGTTGGAACTGGTGCGTGACCCGCGCCAGGCGGCGCAAGAGGCCGATCTCGTGGTGACCGACGTCTGGGCGAGCATGGGCCAGGAGGACGAGAAGAGCGCCCGCCGGCAGGCCTTCTCGGGCTTCTTCGTCGATGCCGAGCTGATGCGCCTGGCACGACCCGAGGCGGTCTTCATGCACTGCCTGCCCGCGCATCGCGAGGAAGAGGTCAGCACCGAGGTCCTGGAAGGGCCGCAGAGCGTGGTCTGGGACGAGGCCGAGAACCGGCTGCACGCCCAGAAGGCCCTGGTCGAGTTCCTGCTGGCGGCCTGAACGCGTTGGGAAACCCGAACGGTGCGCGCTATACCGCACCGGGGGATTGGTTTACGCTCGGGACCTGACCTCATCGCCCCTCCCCGATGAACGACATCGATCTCGACAATCCCGAGCTGTATCTGAACCGCGAGCTTTCACTGCTGGAGTTCAACCGGCGGGTGCTGCAACTGGCACTCGATCAGGGTTACCCGCTGCTGGAACGCCTGCGCCTGCTGTGCATCTCCTCCACCAACCTCGATGAATTCTTCGAGGTCCGGGTCGGCTCGCTGCGACAGCAGGTCGCCCTGAACGTCCACACGCCGGGGCCCGACGGGCTCACCGCCTCGGAGCAGCTGGCGAAGATCAGCGTGGTGGCGCACGAACTCGTCGCGGAGCAGTACCGCACCCTGAACGAGGTGCTGATCCCGGAACTGGCGGAAAAGGAGATCCGCTTCATCCGGCGCACGCACTGGAACGACGTGCAGCGGCGCTGGGTGAAGGATTACTTCCGGGAGCAGCTCCAGCCCGTGCTCAGCCCGCTGGGCCTGGACCCGGCGCATCCGTTTCCACGCATCCTGAACAAGAGCCTGAACTTCATCGTCACGCTGAAGGGCAAGGACGCCTTCGGCCGCGAATCCCGCCGCGCGGTGGTGCAGGCGCCCCGCTCCCTGCCCCGCGTCGTGCGCCTTCCGCGCGAGGTCGCCGGCGGCGACAACGACTTCGTGTTCCTGTCCTCGATCCTGCACGCACACGTGGACGAGCTGTTTCAGGGCATGAAGGTGACCGGCTGCTACCAGTTCCGGCTGACGCGCAACTCGGACCTGTTTGTGCGCGAGGAGGAGATCGACGACCTGCTCAACGCCCTCGAGGGGGAGCTCCCGCAGCGCAACTACGGAGAGGCGGTGCGCCTCGAGATCGCGGACAACTGTCCGGAGGACGATGCGCGGTTCCTGCTTGCCCAGTTCAAGCTGACCGAAAGGGAGCTCTACCAGGTGCACGGGCTCGTGAACCTGAATCGCCTGATCGCGGTGCATGATCTGGTCGAACGCCCGGACCTCAAGTTCAGTCCCTTCGTCCCCAGCCTGCCGCGTTACCACGGCACCGGCGTCAGCATCTTCGAGGCGGTGCGCGCCCAGGAGATCCTGCTGCACCACCCCTACGAATCCTTCATGCCGGTGGTCGAGTTCATCCGGCAGGCCGCGCGCGATTCCAGCGTGCTCGCGATCAAGCAGACGCTGTACCGCACCGGTACCCAGTCCGAGCTGGTGGAGCTTCTGATCGAGGCGGCACAGGCGGGCAAGGAGGTTACCGTGGTGATCGAGCTGCGGGCCCGCTTCGACGAGGAGGCGAACATCGAGCTCGCGAACCGCATGCAGGACGCGGGCGTGCACATCACCTACGGCGTGGTCGGCTACAAGACGCACGCCAAGCTGGCGCTGATCGTGCGTCGCGACAAGGATCGCATCACCCGTTACGCCCATCTCGGCACCGGCAACTACCACGCGGGAACGGCCAAGGCCTACACCGACTACGGCCTGCTCACCGCGGACCCGGTGATTACCGAGGACGTGCACCGGATCTTCCAGCAGCTGACCGGCCTTGGCAAGGTCTCGAAGCTGAAGGACCTCCTGCAGGCTCCGTTCACGCTGCACACCGCGATCGTGGAGCGGATCGAGCGCGAGACCGAGCACGCTCGGGCCGGCAGGCCCGCGCTGATCGCGGCGCGGATGAACTCCCTGATCGAACGCGGCGTGATCCAGGCGCTCTACCGCGCCTCCGGCGCCGGCGTGCAGATCCAGCTGCTGGTGCGCGGAATCTGCTGCCTGCGTCCCGGGGTACCCGGGGTCTCCGAGAACATCGAGGTCCGCTCCGTGCTGGGGCGCTTCCTGGAACACTCGCGCGTGTTCTACTTCGGCAATGACGGGCAGCCCGAACTGTACATGTCCAGCGCGGACTGGATGCCGCGCAACTTCTTCCGGCGGGTCGAGGCCGCCTTCCCGATCAAGGACCCGAAGCTGCGCGAGCGGGCGGCCGAGGAGTCGCTGTTTGCCTACATGCGCGACAACACCTCCGCCTGGGTCCTGCAGAAGGACGGCAGCTACCGGCGACTGACCCCGACGCCCGGCGAGGAGCCCTATTCCGCGCAGCAGGATCTGCTGGCCAGACTGGCCAACCGATAACGCTCGCGCCGCGGCCGGCGCGCTGCATCGGGGCGCGCCGGCGATGCCGATCCCGCATCACGATGCCTTCAGCGTGAAGCCCAGTTCCTTCAGCTGGGCGGCCTCGCGTTCCAGGTCGGCCGCAGTCAGCGGGTGTTCCGCCAGCCAATCGTCTCCGAAGGTGATGCGGAGGTTCTTGCCCGAGGCCGAGATCTGCTCGAGCGGCACCGGCGCATCGGTCCGGGAGCGGTGCAGCAGCACCGCCAGTCGCAGCAGCACCGCCAGCCGCACCAGCCGCTTGCGCCGGGCCTTCGGCAGGTTCTCGAACAGGCGTTCCTGCAGGCGGCGGCGATGCACCCGCACCAGCAGCGCAAGCTCGGCCTGCTCCTGGCGGGAGAATCCCGGCAGATCGGCGTGGGTCAGGAGATATTCCCCGTGCTTGTGATAGCGGCTGTGGGCAAGCGCCAGACCGATCTCGTGGAGTTCCGCCGCCCAGCTCAGCAGCTCCGCATCGGCGTTGCCCAGGCCCCAGGTCTCCGCGACCGGGCCGAACAGGCGCCGCGCCTCTTCCACCACCTGCTCGGCATGGACGGCGTCAACGGCGAAGCGCTTGCGCAGGTGGCGGATGGTGCGCGCCCGCACATCCTCGTGGTGGAAGCGCCCGAAGAGGTCGTGTACGACCCCCTCGCGCAGCGCCCCGTCGGACGTGGTCAATCGCTCGATCCCGAGCGCGCGGAAGGCGCCGATGACCACCGCCAGCCCGCCGACGATCACCGGGCGCCGGTCATCACTGAGACCCGGCAGACTCAGCCGTTCGATGTCTTCCGCCTCGATCATCCGGGCACGCAGCGCCTCGAGTGACGCCAGGCTCATGCCCGGGCTCTTCTCCAGCCCGGTCTCCTGCAGGATCCGGTCCAGCGCCAGCAGCGTCCCGGACGATCCCAGCGCCTGCTCCCAGCCGAGCGCCCGGTAGGGCGCGGCGATCGGCTGCAGCTCCAGCTGCGCGTGCAGTTCCGCCTGGCGGAACCGTCGGCCGTTGATCCGGCCATCGGGGAAGTGCAGGCTGCTGAAGGTCACGCAACCCATCTGCAGGCTCTCTGCGAGCTGGGGCTCGAAGCGCTCGCCGATGATGAATTCCGTGCTGCCACCGCCGATGTCGATCACCAGCCGGCGCCCCCGGTCATCGGCCAGCGTGTGCGAGACCCCGAGGTAGATCAGGCGCGCCTCTTCGCGGCCGCCGATGATCTCCACCGGGTGCCCGAGGGCCTCTTCGGCGTCCTCGAGAAACCGGCGGGCGCCACGCGCCTTGCGCAGCGTGTTGGTGCCGAGCGCCCGGACGCTCCCCGGCGGCATTTCCCGCAGGCGTTGCCCGAACCGCCCGAGACACGCCAGCGCACGCTCCTGCGCGTCCGAGGAGAGACGGTTGCGATTGTCCAGGCCACTGGCCAGGCGCACTGTCTCCTTCAGGCGATCGACGGTGATCACCTCGCCTTCATGCCAGCGGGCCACGATCATGTGGAAGCTGTTCGAGCCAAGATCGACGGCGGCGACCGTCTCGAAGCCGTTGTGCTGTGTGCTCGCTGACATCGCGCCTCCCTGCTGTTGATGGTTTCCGCTAGAGCCGCCGCAGGCCATACTGCGGAAGTTTCCAGACCAGTTCCAGCGTCCCCGGCGCGATCCTTCCGGAAACCTGCAGCGCACAGGCCGCACCCTTCTCCATCGGAACCGGGGCCCGTCCGCCCGCCCCGCAGAGCCACTTGCCGAGCAGAGTGGAGAGATCGGGCTCGTGCCCCACCAGGATCGCGGTCTCGCCCCGGGCGACCTGCGATTCCAGCCAGTCCGAGAGGGTCTGGAGCCGCCATGGCGGCTCCAGCGGATCCGGCGCCTCGGCCGGGCGCCCGAAGACCTCGGCGATGCCTTGCGCGGTCTGCCAGGCCCGCGTGTACGGGCTGCTCCACAGGTGATCGACCCGTGCGACCAGTCTGGACAGGCCCGAGGCGGCGGCCTCGTTGCGCTTGCGCCCCTCGCCGGTCAGGGGCCGCTCCCGATCGGGCCGGCCGGTCTCCTGCCAGAAGCGCTCGGCGTCGCCTGCCTGCGCATGCCGAACCAGCACCAGCAGGCGCGTGTCCGGAGCCGGTGCCGTCTTCTTCACCGGAGCCCCCGGCGTGGTCGCATGCGGGTTGGGGAACTGATCGACATGAAGGGTTTCACGGGTCGCGGGACGAAGTTGTGCGAGTGCATCGCTCGGGCGGGAAAGCTACCATGAATCCCATGCCGCGACCCACCCCACGAGGTCAGCCATGTGCCGTCACGTCGCCTACATCGGTCCCGAACTGGCGCTGCAGGAGATACTCTTCACCCCACCGCACAGTCTGGCGCGCCAGGCCAGCGATCCCGAGGAGCTCCGCTACGCTCGGCTGAACGCCGACGGCTTCGGCTTCGGCTGGTACGGAGAGGATGACACCGCGGTCGTGTATCGGCGGGGGGATCCGATCTGGCAGGATCCCAACCTGGCGCCCCTCGCCCGCCACCTCTACGCCGATCTGTGGATCGCGGCCGTGCGCAGCGCCACGCCGGGGTTCGGGGGTGACGTGGTCAACGCCCAGCCCTTCGCGAACGGCGACCTGCTATACAGCCACAATGGTCTGATCGACGGTTTTCGCCCGGACATCCGGCGCGAGATCCAGAATCTCCTCGACCCCGACATAGAGGCGGAGATCCTCGGATCCACGGACTCGGAGTACCTCTTCGCGCTGATCCGCCAGTACCTCATCGACGACGCGGACCTGAGCCTCGAAGGCGCGATGATGGAGGCGTTTACCACCCTGGAGCCGTGGATGGGACCCGGCCGCGCACTGCTGAACGTGATCCTCACCGACGGCGACCGCCTGGTCGCGAGCCGCCACGCGATCAATGACCCCTGCCCCAGCCTGTACTTCACCAGTGACGACGACGGCTTTCCCGAAGGTGCGGTGGTGATCGCCTCGGAGCCGCTCACGGAACGCGAGCGCTGGCGCAGCGTCCCGGAGGGGCACGTCCTCGTGGTCGTGCCCGACGAACCCCCGGAGCTGCTCGCGCTGCGCTGAGGCTGGTTATCGGATCGCCACCGGCGCTTCCGCAGTCGGGCGCAGCGGTTCAGGCGGCGAGCCGCACCGCCACCCAGCCGTCCCCTACCTCAACCGATTCGATCCCGGCGCCAAGCGCGCTCAGGGCGCTGCCCTCGAGGAGGTCGCGTCCCTTGAACCCGCCGAGCCATGCGTTCGGCAGCGGCACCCCGGCCACACTGACGCCGAGCAGCCGCGCCTGAACGCGGTCGCCCTCGGTCGTCACCTGCAGCCCGGCCTGCACACGGACCCGCCGTCCGCCGAGCATCGGCAGATCCTCCGGCACGTCCACCACGAAGCTCGTGGACACCCGTTCCGGCGACAGACGCACCGCGGCCCGACCCGCGAGTGCCGGATCACGCGCGATCGCCGCATTCAGCTCGCGCTCGGTGAAGCGTAGATAGCGCCGCTCGGGATCCTCGTCGTAGACCTCCGGGGCGGGTGCCGTCTCCCGGCCGGGCGCTGTGCGCGCCTCGGGTGCCGCGGTCTCGGACGCGGCCCTCACCGACGCCTCCTGCAGTACGGCCAGTTTCTCGTCCAGCGTCTCCCGTTCCGCGGGCGACAGCATCACCGCGGTCTCCCGCTCCGCCTGCATCAGGTAATAAATGCGCAAGCCGGCCGCCACCAGCAGCACCGTCAGCAGCAATACGAGGATCCATGGAAGGGGAGACGAGCGTCTCCTTGCGTCGGGGTTCTGTTCCACGCGGTCGAGCATCATGCAGTGAACGGCCGTTAACGTTAGCATAGAGAGGATCCATCGGCACCGGAGCCGGACGCATGCACTGGGCATTCCTGTTTCTTGTCGTCTTCTTCGTATCGGGCCCTGCCCACGCGGAGCCGCTTCCGTACAGCCCCGAAACCGCGGCCGAAGTCGAGGCGGAGGAGCAGCGACTCCAGGCGGAGAAACACCTGCAGAGCGAGCCGCCCGACGTGGTCGAGGCCCGCCGTTGGCTCGAGTCGGCGGCCGAGAGCGGCTCGGTCCAGGCCATGGGGGAGGTCGGGTGGCTCTACGAACAGGGGCTCGGCGTAGAGCCGGACGTCGCGAAGGCGCTCGAGTACTACCAGAGTGCCTACGAGGCCGGCGAGAACGAATACGGGTTGCGCATCGGCTGGATGCATCTTCGGGGCATCGGCCTGGAATCGGATCGCGCCGCGGCCGAGGCATGGTTCCGGCGTGTCATCGAGGAGCGGGATGACAGCGCCGCACGCCTGGCGCTGGCATCACTGATGGTATCGGACGCAAGGGCCGGCGTGCGGCCGGAACGCGCCGCGCGCGCCCGGGACCTGCTGGTCCGGGCCCTGGAGGACGGCGAGACCGACGCCGCCTTCTACCTTGCACAGATGTACATGGAGGGCGTCGGCAACCTGCCCGCCGACCCGGAACGCGCGGTACACTACGCCCGGATCGGCGCGGAGGCGGGCCACCCCGAGATGCAGGCCTGGCTGGCGGCCGTGCTCGCGCGCGGCGAGCTCCTCCCGCGCGACCGCGTCGAGGCACACAAGTGGGCCAGCCTGGCGGCGTCCGGAGGCAACCGCACCGGCGAGCAGCTCCGGCAGCAGATTGCGGCGGAGCTGAGCGATGCCGAACTGCGCGAAGCGCGGCGCCGCGCACTCCAGTGGCTCAATGAACGATAGGATGCCCGTGCGCCAGCGACTGCCACGGGTGCCCGTCACGGCAGAGGATTCCACCCATGATTGAAGTCTCCGGCCTTCTCGGCCTCGTCCTTCTGATCCTGGTGATCTGGGCAATCGTCAGCACCGTCCAGAGCAGTGCCTCCACCACCGCCAAGGTCGTCTGGATCGTGATTCTGGTGCTGCTGCCGCTTCTCGGCTTCATCCTGTGGCTGATCTTCGGACCACGTTCGGGCCGCTAACGATCGGGGATGCGATCGGCGTCCTCGTTCATCCGGCGCAAGTCCCCGGCACGCCCGGGCGGGACGTCTCCCCAGTCGAAGCGCCAGCCCCAGTTGCCCTCGGTCGTGCCGGGCCTGTTCATGCGGTGGCTGCCGTCGAGCGCCAGCGCGTCCTGCATCGGTATCACGGCCACCCGTGCCGGCGACTCCAGCGCCGTGCGGATCAGAGGCCAGGGCATCTCGCCCTCCGGCTCATCCAGTCTCTGGAGCACCCGGGCGCGGTCCTCCGGCGGCAATGACTCGAACCACCCGAGGGTCGTGTCGTTGTCGTGAGTGCCGGTATAGACGACTCCCAGTTCCTCGTGATTCTCGGGAAGGTAGGGGTTGTCATCCCCCCCGTCGAAGGCGAACTGCAGGATCTTCATTCCCGGCAGGCCGAAATGCGTGCGCAGAGCGGTCACCTCGGGCGTGATCACGCCGAGATCCTCCGCGAGCAGCGGCAGCTCCCCGAAGCGCTCCAGCAAGGCTTCGAAGAAGGCCGCACCCGGACCGGGCCTCCATTCCCCGCCGATTGCGGTCGGCTCGTCTGCCGGAATCGACCAGTAGGCCTCGAAACCCCGGAAGTGATCGATGCGCAGCGCATCCAGCTCTTCCAGCGCCCATCCGATCCGCCGCATCCACCACGCGTAACCGGTGTTGGCCATGTAGTCCCAGCGATAGTGGGGATTGCCCCAGCGCTGCCCGGTCTCGGAGAAGTAGTCGGGCGGCACCCCGGCGACGGTTCGCGGCTGGCCCCGCTCATCGAGATCAAAGTTCTCCGGGTTCGCCCAGACGTCCGCGGAATCGTGCGCCACGAAGATCGGCATGTCCCCGAGCAGCAGGATGTCGCGGTTGTTCGCCTCCCGGCGGAGTCCGGTCCACTGCCGGAAGAACACGAACTGGGCGAAGCGGACCGCCTCCAGGGACTCTGCGGCCTCGGCGCGCAACTGCTCGATCCGGCTCCGTTCGCGGTGCAGCAGTGGCGCGGGCCATTCCCACCAGGGGCGGTTTCCCTGCAGCTGCTTGATCACCACGAACAGGGCGAAATCCTCGAGCCAGTCGCTCTGTTTCTCCACGAAGGCCCGGTACTCGTCCCACGTGGCGTCCCCGGCCGATTCCAGTGCCTGGTGGGCCTCCCACAGCGCCTGCGAGCTCGGCATCCCGGCGGCGTCCGCGGACAGCCATCCGTCGCGGACCATGTCCTCGGGGTCGATCAGGCGCGTGTCGCCGGCAAACGCCGAGATGCACGCGTAGGGCGATCCGTCGCCCTGCGGCGGGTTGAGCGGCAGCACCTGCCAGAGGCTGAACCCGGCCTCCTCGAGCCAGTCCAGAAAACGGCGGGCCTCCGACCCGATCCGGCCGACCGGACCCGGACCTGGCAGCGAGGTGGGATGCAGGATGATCCCGGACCGGCGCTTGTCGAGCAGCCGGTTTGCCGTCCGGTTCACATTCATGAGTGCGCCTGGCCCCGGCGCATGGTGCCGCCGGCCGCCTGCTCGCCGCCGCCCGTGGACAGCACCAGCGAGAGCGATTCGGGCACCGGCAATCCGGCGCGCTGGTACAGCGCGGCCAGATGCCGGCGGTACAGGATCTCGAAGTCGCTCACCGACCCCGCGGGATTGTAGCTGCCGAACCACCAGCACCAGTCCGAGCCCTCGCAGGTCGCAAGCTGTTCCATCACCGCCGCGCCGTTCAGCTCGGGGTGCTGCTCCAGCGCGACATCCACCGCCTGTTTCGCCTCGATCAGTCGATCCCAGCCGGCGTTCTTGTCCGGATCGCCGATCCAGGTTGAAAAGGTCCCGTAAACCCAGCTCCCGGCCACCAGCGCCGGGAGTTCGGACACCCCGTCGGTTCCGGGTGCACAGACATCCGCGAAGGTTCGAAGCCGGATGCGGGGGTGCTCGGCCAGGCGCCGATAGAGATCGTGCAGGAAGTGGAAGCCGTTTTCCGGGTAGTACTCCCAGGCGTTCTCGCCATCGAGGATCACCGACACCACGCCGCCGGGCGGCACCGCGTCCACGATGTTTTCGAGGTGATGCACAAAGTCGCCGACCGCGTCGCGCGCATGCCAGTCCGCGTAGCGGAACCCGATCGCGTCGGACAGGCCGTCGTCGCGGAAGAACGCGAGCAGGCGCGTGCCCTTGAGCCGGTAGGGCTGGTGAAGCCAGCCGTCCTGCGGCTCGTGTTCCGTGTCGGGCGCGACCGCGAGGCTGTTCGCAAGCACTGTCTGGCCGCTGGCGGCCCAGCGGAGACCGTATTCGTCGAGGAGCCGCAGCGTGGCGGTGCTGACCGCCCCCTCGGACGGCCAGCAGCCCTGCGGGCGAAAACCGAAGTGCCGCTCGAAGACCTCCAGACCCCGCTCGATGTGCCAGCGCACCCGTCCCTCCCCATCCGGATAGGCGACATGTTCGGGGAGCACCACCTCCGGCATCGCCTCCCGCGCCGACTCGATGTCCAGCAGCAGCGGCATGATCGGGTGGGCGTAGGGCGTGAACGAGAGTTCCACGCGCCCGGATTCGGACAGTTCCCGGTAGCGGGGAATGATGTCCGCGAGCACATAGCCGATCAGCTCCAGCAATTGCCGCCGGGTCCCGGCGTCGTAACCGTCCTCCTCCGCCAGCCAGCGCTGCACCTCGGGGTTGTCGCGCCGGACGGTGGCCCCGAGCCACGCCAGGTGATAGCAGGTCGCGAGATCGAGGAAAAAGGCCGGCGCGAGGTGACGCAGCAGGGCCGGGTCCTGCTGGGCCTGCCGGGCGATCCTGGCCAGGTCCCGGAACAGCGGAAACGGCTCGATCATCCGCGGCGCATGCGCACGCAGGCAGACCCGGATGATCTCGGCGCGCGCCTCGGAATCCTTGGGCGCGGTCTTCGCGGTCAGGAGCGCGAGGACCGGGTCCGCGATCGGGTGTCCGTGTTCAAGATGGCCCGCAACCTGCCGTGCGTAGTCCGCGATCTGCTCGAGCAGGATCGGCGCGAAATTCACCACGGCACGGGCCTCGTGGACGGCCTCGAGATGCGCCGCCATGTCCGCGTAGTCCTTCAGCGCGTGCAGGTAGGTCCAGGGCAATGCGTAGCGGCCTTGGCCGTGCTCGAAGTACTGCGGCTGATGCATGTGCCAGCACAGCACCACGTCCAGCGGAGCCCCCGCGGGATCGGTCTCCGCCCGGTCAGCGGACATAGCGCGAGAGCTGTCCGAGCATCTCCGGGGTCACCACCCGGACACCGCCCGGGGAGATGAAGAAGTGCCGTGCGTCTTCCTCTTCGTCCACGCCGATGCGCACGCCGTCCGGGATCTGGCAGCCGCGGTCGATCACGCAGCGTCGGATCTCGCAGTTCTCGCCGACGTTGACGCTCGGCAGGATCACGGAGTCATGGACACGCGAACCGGCGTTCACCTGGACATCCGAGAACAGCAGCGAGTGACGCACGGTGCTGCCGGAGATGATGCAGCCGCCGGAGACCATGGAATCGATCGCCATGCCGCGCCGGTCATCGTCGTCGAACACGAACTTCGCCGGCGGCCACTGCTCCTGGTAGGTCCAGATCGGCCACTCGCTGTCATAGAGATTCAGTTCCGGCGTCACCCCGATCAGCTCCAGGTTCGCCCGCCAGTAGGAGTCCACGGTCCCGACGTCGCGCCAGTAGGCCTGCACGCCTTCGCGCTCGTCGCGGAAGGGGTAGGCCATCACCCGGTAACGGTCGATGATGCCCGGGATGATGTCCTTGCCGAAGTCGTGGTTCGAGCGGCTGTCGTCCGCGTCCCGGATCAGGCGTTCGAACAGGAAGCCGGTATTGAAGACGTAGATGCCCATCGAGGCGAGTGCGGTGCCCGGGTGGCCCGGCATCTCGGGAGGGTCCTCCGGCTTTTCGAGGAAGCCGTTCACCTGGCCCTTCTCGTCCACGGCCATCACCCCGAAGGCCCGCGCGCTCTCCCTCTCCACCTGCAGGCAGCCCACCGTCATGTCGGCGCCGCTCTCCACGTGGTAGGCGATCATCTGCCCGTAGTCCATCTTGTAGATGTGGTCGCCGGCGAGGATCAGCACATATTCGGGCGCATGCTGCCGGATGATGTCGATGTTCTGGTACACCGCATCCGCGGTTCCCGCGTACCACGAGGTCTCGATGCGCTGCTGTGCCGGCAGCAGCTCGATGAACTCGCCGAATTCACCGCGCAGGAAGCTCCAGCCACGCTGGACATGCTGGATCAGGGAGTGCGCCTTGTACTGGGTAAGCACCCCCACCCGCCGGATCCCGGAGTTGATGCAGTTGGACAGTGGAAAATCGATGATCCGGAACTTGCCGCCGAACGGTACCGCGGGCTTGGCGCGCCAGAGCGTGAGGTGCTTGAGCCTGGAACCACGGCCGCCCGCGAGTATCAGCGCAAGGGTTTCCCGGGTCAGGCGGCTGACGAAGCGTTGGGGTTGCGGATTCATGCGATAATCCTTCCGTCCATTCAATTGTCCGTTGTCCGCGCCCAACTGGACCGGTTGTTCAGTGTCTCGGTTTGGTCGCTGCGGGCAGCCAGGTGAGCAGACCTCAGTATGACAACAGCCGTTAACAAATGCATCCGCCCATCAGACGAGGAACTGCGCCGTCTCGCAGACGCGCGCTGGCACGATCCGCACCGGCTCCTCGGGCGCCACGCCCTGGACCATGAGACGGTATGTTTCCGCACCTTACTGCCTCGGGCTGCGCAGGCCTGGCTGCTGACCGGAATCGAATCCGGGGGCCAGGCACAGAAGGAGCCGCTGGCCCCCCACCCGGACATTCCCGGGCTGTTCACCTGGACCGGACCGCTGACGGCCTGTCCGCTGCACCCGACCGTCCTCTACACGGAGCCTGACGGACGCGCGTTACAGTTTGTTGATCCCTACAGCTTCCCGCCCAACATTTCCGACTTCGACCTGCACCTCTTCGGCGAGGGGCGCCACTGGCACGCGCACCGGATGCTCGGTGCGCATCCGGAGACCCGGGACGGCGTCAGTGGCGTGCGCTTTGCAGTGTGGGCACCGTCCGCCGAGCGCGTCAGCGTGGTCGGTGATTTCAACCACTGGGATGGCCGCGTCCATCCAATGGTGGTACACGGCTCCAGTGGCGTCTGGGAGGTCTTTATACCCGGGCTTGGCAACGGCACCCTGTACAAGTTCGAGATTCGCAACCGTCACACCGGACATGTCTTCCTGAAAACCGATCCTTATGGAGCTTACTTCGAGCTCCGCCCCAATACCGCAAGCCGGGTCTTCGGCCAGTCGGACTACGCCTGGGGCGACGAGCCCTGGCTGCACCGGCGTGACCCGTACGCGTGGAAGGAGCGCCCGATGAGCATCTACGAGGTGCACCTCGGCTCCTGGCAACACGGTGACGGCGGGCGATCCCTGAGCTACCGCGAACTGGCCGAGCGACTGATTCCCTACGTCCGCGAGCAGGGCTTCACACACATCGAGCTGCTGCCGGTCACCGAGCACCCCTTCGACGGTTCCTGGGGCTACCAGAGCACCGGCTTCTTCGCGCCCACCTCGCGGTTCGGCGCGCCCGACGACTTCCGCTTCTTCGTCGACCAGGCCCACCAGGCGGGTATCGGCGTACTGCTCGACTGGGTTCCCGGGCACTTCCCGAAGGACAGCTTCGCCCTCGCGCGCTTCGACGGCACCGCATTGTACGAGCACGAAGACCCGCGCCGGGGAGAGCACCGCGACTGGGGCACCCTGATCTTCAACTACGGGCGCTCGGAGGTCCGCAACTTCCTGCTCTCCAGTGCGCTGTGCTGGATCGAGGACTTCCACATCGACGGCCTGCGCGTCGATGCGGTGGCCTCGATGCTCTACCTCGACTACTCCCGGCAGCCGAACGACTGGATCCCGAACGAGCGCGGCGGCAACGAGAACCTCGAGGCGATCGCCTTCCTGCACGAACTGAACCGCACGGTGCAGACACGTCATCCCGGCGTGCTGATGATCGCGGAGGAATCCACGGCCTGGCCAGGCGTGAGTCGGCCCACGGAGAGCGGTGGCCTCGGCTTCACCATGAAGTGGAACATGGGCTGGATGCACGACACCCTCGCCTACTTCAAGCTGGACCCGGTCCACCGCGCGCACCATCACAACCAGCTCACGTTCGGCATGCTGTACGCCTACAGCGAGAACTTCGTGCTGCCGTTCTCCCACGACGAGGTCGTGCACGGAAAGGGCAGCCTGCGTGGGCGCATGCCCGGCGACGAAGCACAGCAGCACGCACAGCTGCGGCTGCTCTATGCCTATCAATGGACCTATCCCGGCAAGAAGCTGCTGTTCATGGGCCAGGAGTTCGGCCAGGGAATGGAGTGGAACGAAGCCGCGCAACTCGACTGGTACGTGCTCGAATATCCGCTGCACCAGGGACTGCAGGCCCTCGTGCGCGACCTGAACCGGATCTACCGCGAGGAACCGGCCCTGCACGCGCGTGAATTCGAGTCCGAGGGCTTCGGATGGCTCGATTGCGACGACGCCGCACACTCGGTGCTGAGTTATGTGCGGCGCGGGGCCGAGTCGGAGGCCGTCGTGATCCTGAATTTCACGCCGGTGGACCGTCTCGACTACGAGATCCCGGTGCCGCACGGCGGGCGGTGGCGCGTGCGCCTGAACACCGACTCAGAATTCTACGGCGGCGCCTCGCGCGGTTCCGACGCCGGCGTGGCCGAGATGCGTCCCCACCGCGGCTTCCCGGCCACGCTGCGCCTGGACCTGCCGCCGCTGGCAGCGCTGATCCTCACGCCGGAGTGATGGCTTGCCGTCGGCGGCCGCCAGCCGGTGCGGGAACAGTAGGCTTCGCCCTTCCCACTGCTCGCCCGCCACTGCTATCATAAGCGGATTGGGGCGGTAGCTCAGCTGGGAGAGCGTCGCGTTCGCAATGCGAAGGTCGGGAGTTCGATCCTCCTCCGCTCCACCAAGTTCTAAAATGATTTCAAAGACTTAGCCGCATCCACAGGCGGCTTTTTCTTTTCCTCCTCTTCCTGCGTGACCAGATCGTGACCTCGATCCTCCAGCACGGCCACCGCGGCGCGCACATTTTCCGGCGCCAGATGCGCGTACTTCTCCGTCATCCGGATCGTGCTGTGACCGAGTAGATCCCGCACTTCGGCCAACGACACTTCGGCCGATACGAGCCAGGCGACGCAGGTGTGCCGGAGGTCGTGGATGCGAAAGTCCGTGATCCCCGCCTTCCGGCAGGCCGTGGCGAAACTCGGCTTGACGTCAGAAAGGCGCTCGCCACCCTGCCAGCGACCACCAGGCCACCGGCCGGTGGCCTCCACCGCTGTGAGCACCCCTGGTCGAATCGGGAACTCTGAGGGAAGGAGACTCACGTTCTCGTCCTAACCGGACGCATCGGCAAAACCGTCCACGTTGCCGACGACATCTGGTCACCATCGTCAAGCTCAGGGACGACCAGGTCCGTCTTGGCATCGACGCGCCGGCGGGCATCACTGCGCTCCGCGAGGAACTCGTCCGGGTCGGCCCGAAGCCATTGGCTTCCTGACCCGAGTCGCACCAGCGGCTACCGCTTCGGTCGATCACCCCCTGCATCCGCTTCCGGCTCGATCAGCCCCGGATCGTCGTTCGCCGGCCGGTTGACCCTACTCGACACCGGATATGCCATCAGCCGGTCCGGGTTCAGCTGTCGTGCGACCTTGCGGATCGCCTCCCGGTCCGACAGTTCCGGATCCAGCCACTGCCACCGGCACTCGGCATCGAGCACCACCGGCTGGCGATCATGGATGAAGGCAAAGGCCGGAGAGACCGGCTCGGTGAAGATCGCGCCGGAGCCGGCAAGCGCCAGCGCCCACGCGCACGCTAACCATGGATATCTCCGGCTCGGCATGCCTTTGTTGGGTTGGCATGAACCCCGGCTATCTGGAATATCCATCCCCCACTCTGCTCGGAGCTTTCCCTCTCGTGTCGCAAAACAGCGGTAAAGGTCAGCACGACAACAACCGACGGCATCGTTTGCGGGCTTTCGAAGTGAAGGGATGCATGGCGTTGCCAACCACCGTCGTTACAGTCACTTGAAGTCCTGCAATGATACGTTCAACGAGGCCGGCACCGGCGTACTCATCCAGGTGACCCGCTGGGCAAGCTCGAGTAAGGGAGCGGATCGTGTCAGCCCTCTTCCGGCACGATGCGCATGACCCAACCATCGTCTTCGTCGGTGAGCAGGTAGATGTAGCCGTCCGGTCCCTGGACCACGTCGCGCACACGTTGGCCGATCTCCAGCCATTCCTCCGCGGCGACGCGACCGTCCTCGAGCACAAGCCGGGAGACTCGCTGGCTGCGCAGACCGCCGACAAAAATGTCGCCCTGCCATTCCGGGAAAACGTCGCCGGTATAGATCGTCATGCCGGACGGCGCGATGACCGGATCCCAGTAATAGACCGGCTGCTCCATGCCTTCGGCTTCGGTCCTGCCTTCATAGACTTCACCGCCGCGGTATTCGATGCCGTAGGCGATGGTCGGCCAGCCGTAGTTCTCGCCGGCCTCGGTCAGGTTCAGTTCATCGCCGCCGCGCGGACCGTGCTCGATCGTCCAGAGTTCGCCGGTCTCGGGGTGAACTGCAGCCGCCTGGATATTGCGGTGGCCGTATGACCAGATCTCGGGCGCGTTTTCGTCATGGTCGACGAACGGGTTGTCTTCGGGAATCGAGCCGTCGGTATTGATGCGCGCGACCGTGCCGATCAGGTTGGTCGGATCCTGCGCGTTCTTGCGCACCGGGTCGCCCTGGCGGTCGCCCATGGTCACCCAGATTGTATCGGCGTCCTGGAACACAATGCGCGAGCCGTAATGTCCTGTGGATTCGACGCTGGGGTGCTGGCTGAAGATCACTTTCACGTCCTCGAGCGCGCTGCGGTCGTCGCTCAGCCGTGCCCGCGCAACCGCGGTGTTGTTGGTGCTGTCTTCGTGCGGCTCGGAAAAGCTCATGAAGATCGTTCGGCTGGATTCGAAATCCGGCGCTATCGTCACGTCCAGCAGTCCGCCCTGCTTGCGGTTGTCGACTTCGGGCACGCCCTCAATCGGCTGGGAGATCTCGCCGTCGGCACTGACCACGCGCAGACGTCCCGGGCGCTCGGTGACCAGCATCGCGCCATCTGGCAGGAAGTCGAGACCCCACGGGTGCTCCAACCCCCGGGCGAGGGTCTCGGTCGTCCAGGCCACGGTTCCGGCCGGTTTCGGGGCGCGGGTCTGACCTTCGAAGGCCGGCTCGTAGTCGGTCTCCGGCGGGCGGGTTTCCTCCGGCGCACGGTCACTGCCGGCGCCGGTGGCGGCTTCGGCCGAAGTATCGGCGGCTGATTCGGCGCCCGTTCGGGGTTCCGATGCATCCTGCCCGGCGTTGCAGGCAGTCAGAAACAACAGAAAAAGAATCGACAGGGTGTAACGCATGGCGGCTTCCTCCTGTTAAAAACCATCGACCGTTCGGATTCATAGCCCGAACGACTGGATTCAAACTCTATCCTAACCCCCACGTTGGGGTTGACGTGGCTCGATCCGACGCCATGCATTGAAGAGAGTGCATTTACGCAACCGCCTACCGTCGCCGCTACGTCGGTTTGCTCTATCCTGAACAAAATCGACTTCAGTCAGGAGAGCGTCACCATCTTCAACTGGACAGCCAGTTCCAGGCAGTCTTGGCTCTGCAGGCCGTTCCAATGGAGCCGCGACAGCCCGATCTAGGTCGACTTGAAATCCCGATTGCTGTCAACGGCAGTGGCCGGCCCGAACCGGGCGCTCGAGCCGGGAGTTCCTGAGGCAGAAACCAAGCACCAAGCCGACATTGTGCGGGAGTGAGGCGCATAACGCCCGTGGCCGCATGGGATGCATGCGTCACGTCCCTGTCATCGATCCGTCATAGTAT
>JAABTX010000051.1 GCA_011389655.1 Thioalkalivibrio sp. | reverse complement strand
GAACAGGCAGAGATCCACCTCGACGCCCTCGTCGCGGTAGCGCTTCATTTCGCCGACGGCCTTCTTGAACAGGTTCACGTTCAGGCCCCCGCAGAGCCCCCGGTCCGTGGAGACGATGATCAGCGCCACGCGCTTCACCTCCCGCTCGACCATGAAGGGGTGGGTGTACTCGGCGCTGGCCATCGCGACGTGGCCGATGGTGCTGTAGATCTTGTCGGCGTAGGGGCGCGATTCCTCCATTCGCTCCTGGGCCCGGCGCATCTTGGACGCGGCGACCATCTCCATCGCCTTGGTGATCTTCTGAGTACTCTTGATACTCTTGATCTGCGTCCGGATTTCCTTTGTGCCCGCCATCGCGTGCTCCCGTTACCAGCTGTGTTTGGCCTTGAACTCTTCCAGGGCCTTGCGCATTGCCGACTCGATCTCGGAATCGTAGTCGCCGGACTCGTTGATCTTTTCCAGCAGGGCCTTCTGCGAGGATCGAACGTAGTCGAGCAGGGCCTGCTCGAAGTTCACGACCTTTTCCACTTCCACGTCGTCCAGAAAGCCCTCGTTGGCCGCGAACAGCGAAAAGGCCATCTCGCCGATCGCCAGCGGCGAGTACTGACCCTGCTTCATCAGCTCGGTCACCCGCTTGCCGCGATCCAGCTGCCTGCGGGTCAGTTCGTCGAGATCGGAGGCGAACTGCGAGAAGGCCGCGAGCTCGCGGTACTGCGCCAGCGCCAGACGCACGCCGCCGCCGAGCTTCTTGATGATCTTGGTCTGGGCGGCACCGCCGACGCGCGATACCGACAGGCCGGCGTTGATCGCGGGTCGGATGCCGGCGTTGAACAGGTCGGTCTCCAGAAAGATCTGGCCGTCGGTGATCGAGATCACGTTCGTGGGCACGAAGGCCGACACGTCGCCGGCCTGCGTCTCGATGATCGGCAGCGCGGTCAGGGAGCCGGTCTGGCCGGTCACCTCGCCGTTGGTGGCCTGTTCCACGTAGTCGGTGTTCACGCGCGAGGCCCGCTCCAGCAGGCGCGAGTGCAGGTAGAAGACGTCGCCCGGATAGGCCTCGCGGCCCGGCGGGCGGCGCAGCAGCAGCGACACCTGGCGGTAGGCCCAGGCCTGCTTGGTCAGGTCGTCGTAGATGATCAGCGCGTCCTCGCCCCGATCGCGGAAGTACTCGCCCATGGAGCAGCCCGAGTAGGGCGCGATGAACTGCATCGCCGCGGACTCGGAGGCGTTCGCCGCCACCACGATGGTGTGCTCCATCGCGCCCGACTCCTCCAGGCGGCGCACCACGTTGGCCACCGAGGAGGCCTTCTGGCCGACCGCCACGTAGATGCACTTCACGCCACTGCCGATCTGGTTGATGATCGCGTCGATCGCGACCGCGGACTTTCCGGTCTGCCGGTCGCCGATGATCAGCTCGCGCTGGCCGCGCCCGATCGGGACCATCGCGTCGATCGCCTTCAGGCCGGTCTGCAGCGGCTGCGACACCGACTGGCGCTCGATCACGCCGGGTGCGATCTTCTCGATCGGCGCGGTCCTGTCGGTGTTCACCGGGCCCTTGCCGTCGATCGGCCGGCCCAGCGAGTCCACCACCCGGCCCAGCAGTTCCGGGCCGACCGGAACCTCGAGGATGCGGCCGGTGCAGCGCACGGTGTCGCCCTCGGTGATGTGCTTGTAGTCGCCGAGGACCACCGCGCCCACCGAGTTGCGCTCGAGGTTCAGCGCCATGCCGAAGGTGTCGCCGGGGAACTCGATCATTTCGCCCTGCATCACGTCGCCGAGGCCGTGGATCCGGGCGATCCCGTCGGTCAGGCTGACCACGGTGCCCTCGGTCCGGGCCTCCGAGCTCACCTCGAACTTCTCTATGCGCTGCTTGATGAGATCACTGATCTCGGAAGGATTCAGTTGCATGGGTAGATTCCTCTTAGCGACTCAAATTGGCGGCAAGGCGGCTCAGCTGGCCCCGGACCGACCCGTCGATGACCAGATCGCCGGCACGGACCACGACCCCGCCGAGCAGGGATGCATCGACCGAGCACTCCAGGTCGACCTCGCAGCCGAAGCGCGCGCTCAGCGCATCGAGGAGCTGCTTTTCCTGACCCTGGGTGACCTTGCGGTAGGACACGACCTGCGCGACCACGCGCCGCTCGGTCTCCGCCTTCAGCGCAGCGAACTCGGCGTGCATCGCGGGCAGGGCCGGCAGTCGGCCGTTTTCGGCCAGCAGCTGCACGAAGTTGCGCACCGCGTCGCCCACGTGTCCCTCGGCGATGTCGAGCACCAGCCCGGCCTTCGCCGCGCGATCGGTGCGCGGATCGGTCAGGACCGCGCTGACGCGAGCATCTGCGGCGATGGCCGCGAGCAGCCCGAGCTGCGCGTCCCAGTCCTGCAGCGTGCCCTGGGCCTGCGCCAGCTCGAAGGCGGCGCGGGCGTAGGGACGGGCCACCGGTGTCATGTCGGACATGCGCTCTCCTTACAGCCGTTCGGCCAGGTCTTTCAGCAGGGTACCGTGCGCCTTGGCGTCGATCTCCTTCGCCAGGATCTGCTCGGCGCCCTGGACCACGAGTCCGGCCAGCTTCTTGCGGAGTTCCTCGCGGGCGCGGTTCATCTCCTGCTCGATGTCGGCGTGCGCGGCCTCCTTGATGCGCTCGCCCTCCTCGCGCGCCGTGGTCCTGCTCTCCTCGACCACCTCGTTCGCACGCCTCTGCGCCGCCGCGACGATCTCGCTGGCCTGCTGCTTCGCCTCCTTGATGACCTCCTTCGCGCGCTCCTCGGCCAGGCGCTGCTCGTTCTGCCCGCGCTCGGCGGCCGCGAGACCGTCGGCGATCCGCTTGCGCCGGGTCTCCAGGGCATTGGACAGCGGCGGCCACACGTAGAGCATCGTGAACCACACGAAGATGCTGAATGCCAGCAGCTGGCCGATGATGGTCAGATTGATATTCATCCTGCTACCTCGGGTTGACCAGTGGTGAGGGGCCCTCGGGACTCGGCCAGCCGGTCAGCCCAGAGCGAAGAGAACATAGAGGCCGATACCCACGCCGATCATCGGCACGGCGTCGGTCAGACCCATCACGATGAAGAACTGGGTGCGCAGCATCGGGATCAGTTCGGGCTGACGGGCCGCGCCCTCAAGGAAGCGACCGCCCAGGGTCCCCACGCCGATCGCGGCACCGACGGCGGCCAGACCCAGCAGCAGGGAGCCAGCCAGAACGATCAGAGCGTTTGCCATTTCCATCTTTGTATCTCCAGTCGAGTTTTGAATCGGTCAGTTGGATTGAAGAGGGTCGGGATCCCGATCAGGCGCGCGGAGAGTTCAGCCGAACTTCCTCCGTGGCCCACTAGTGCTCCTCGCTGTAGGCCATGTCGATGTACACGACCGTCAGGACCATGAAGATGAAGGCCTGCAGCGGGACGACCAGGATGTGGAAGATCGCCCAGCCGACGTGCAGCACGCCACCGACCAGTCCGAGCACCAGGCCGGCGGAGTACATCACGCCGATCAGGATGAAGATCATCTCCGCGGCATAGAGGTTTCCGAACAGTCGCAGTGCGAGCGATACGGGCTTGGCGATCAGGTTGATCGTCTCGAGCACGAAATTGATCACCCAGAACACCGGCTTCAGCACGGTGATGCTGGTCTGGAACGGGATCCCGGTCAGTTCCTTGATGAAGCCCACCGGGCCCTTGATCTTCAGGCTGTAATACAGGATCAGGATGAAGACGCCGAGCGCGAGGCCGACGGTCACGTTCACGTCGGTGGTCGGCACGATCTTCATGTACGGGACGCCAGCGAGATAGAACAGGTGCGGGATCAGATCGACCGGGACCAGATCCATCAGGTTGAGCAGGAAGACCCAGACGAAGATCGTCAGCGCCAGCGGCGCGACCATATCGTTCTTGTGCTTGAAGGAGCCACGGACGTTCTCGTCGACGAAGTCCATGATCCACTCGACGAAGTTCTGCCAGCCGCCGGGAACATCGGCGGTCGCCCGCTTCGCCGCGGCGCGGAAGGTCAGCAGGAAGAGGAGGCCGAGGCCGATCGACCAGAGCATGGAATCGATGTGGATGGCCCAGAAGCCCATCTCGGCCGCTTCGGTGCTGGTCATCGCGAAGCCCAGCCCGTTCTCGGGGTGCAGGCCGAAGGTGAGGTTGCTCAGGTGGTGAGCAATGTGCTCTTCCATGGTGGGCAGTGCGTTTTCCGAAGCCATGCAGTTATCTCTTCATTGCTTGATCAGAAACCCGGTGCATCCACCACACCGGCAGTAGGTGCACCACCAGGAAGGATCCGAGCAGCGAGAACATGGCCGGCTCCTCGACGCTCACAAACACGAGTGCGAAACCCGCCGCAACCAGTGCCAGACGCGCCAGCTCCGCCCCCATCATCCGGGTGGTCAGGGTACCGGGATCCGCGGCCCGGTAGTTGCGAAACACCAGCATCACCACGAGCAGGTTCCCGGCGATGGCGAGGCCGCCGCCCAGCAGCGCCGCGAGCGCCCAGGCGGCGCTGATCGGCACCATGGCAGCCGCCGCAAACAGGGTCACGCCCACTTGCAGGGCGAGCGACTGCAGCGCTGCCGTGAAACTCTGTTGCGCCATTCGACGGACGCGGCCGCTGGCCCGTCCCCTCCCCGAAAAAGTTGCCGCAGTATAAGAGTGGCCTTATGATCAGGTCAAACCGGTTTTGCTGCAGTGCAGCGTCGCCCGCAGACCGCGTTGCCGGCAAGGGCAGCGGGGCGTTCGGACGCGAGGAGCACGCCGGCGTGCGGGGGCGGGGTGGTATCGGGCAGACCGTTGCCGGACGCGCTCGAGCCTTCCATGGGCGCTCGATGGCGGGCATCCATGCCCGCCAACGGTCCGGCAACGGTCCGCCCGGTACCACCCTCGAATGCCGTGCCCGTTTCCGCGCCATGTAGGAGGCCGGATAGGCCCGCCCCCACCCTCCACGCGGCACGGCATTGCAGGCCGGATCGGGGGATCCCGGGTCAGGACCGTAGGCGGCCACGGATGGCCGCCTTCGAGCGCCCACGGAAGGCTTGAGCGTGTCCTGACCCGGGATCCCCCGATCCGGCCCGGCCACCGACCCGAGCAGCAACCCGTGCACCCGAGCCGTTGCGCAGCCCTGAGAGTCAGTTGATGTGCGCGAGGATGCCATCGAGCTCGTCGAGGCTGTTGTACTCGATGACCAGGCGCCCCTTGCCGGCCCGGTTGTAGCGGACCTGCACGGAGGCCCCGAGGGTGTCGGAGAGACGGGTCTCGAGCTGCCGGACCTCGGGCAGGGGGGCGGCGGCGGGCGCGCGCACCGCGGGCTCCGCGAGCATCCGGCGCACCAGGCGCTCGGCGTCGCGCACGGAGAGCTGGCGCCGGACGATCTGCTCGGCGGCGAGCGGCTGCCGGTCCGTCGCCAGGCCGAGCAGGCAGCGGGCGTGGCCCATCTCCAGCTCCCCGGCGTTCACCCGCTCCTTCACCGCGTCGTGCAGATCCAGCAGGCGCAGCAGGTTGGTGACCGCGGTCCGCGAGCGGCCAACGGCGCTGGCCGCGTCCTGGTGGGTCATCTCGAACTCCCCGATCAGCCGCCGGATCGCCTGCGCCTCTTCCAGCGGGTTCAGGTTCTCGCGCTGGATGTTCTCGATCAGGGCCATCGCCGCCGCCGCCTGATCGGGGATGTCCCGGACGACCGCGGGCACGACTTCGAGTCCCGCCATCTGCGCCGCGCGCCAGCGGCGCTCGCCGGCGATCAGCTCGTAGCCGTCGCCGAGCCGCCGCACCACGATCGGCTGGACGATCCCCTGCGCCCGGATCGAGTTCGCGAGTTCCTCCAGCGCCTCGGCGCCCATGTGCACGCGGGGCTGATACTTGCCCCGCTTGATCTGTTCGATGGGGAGGTCCTGCAGCGCGTCTTCCCGGGGCAGCCCGTCCTCGCGGGACGGCTCGTTGCCGCTCAGCAGCGCATCGAGTCCGCGCCCGAGACCACTTTTCCGTTTGACCATGACATCCTATTCTCAACAGGTGGCGTCTTTGCGCCGGCCGGATCAACGAGTTATCAGCGGTGGCGCCACCGCGCCGGTTCAGGTGCCCGTATCGGGCGCCGCGGCGGCCCCGGGCCGGCGCAGCATCTCGCCCGCCAGCGCCAGATAGGCGAGGGCACCCCGCGAGTTCGCATCATACAGCAAGGCCGGCTGGCCGAAGCTTGGCGCCTCGGCGAGGCGCACGTTGCGCGGCACGATGGTCCGGAACACGCGTTCGCCGAAGTGGCCGAGGAGCTGGTCCGACACCTCGCCCGACAGCCGGTTGCGCGGATCGAACATGGTGCGCAGCAGCCCGGCGATCCGCAGGCGGGGATTCGGTCCGCGCTGGATGCTCTCGATCGTGCCCATCAGCGCGGTCAGGCCCTCCAGCGCGTAGTACTCGCACTGCATCGGGATCACGACCCCGTCGGCCGCTACCAGTGCGTTCACGGTCAGGAGGTTGAGCGAGGGCGGGCAGTCGATCAGCACGTGCTGGTAGTCGGAGAGCGCGCCGCCGAGGACCTCGCGCAGCCGGTACTCGCGGCGCGGCAGACCCATCAGCCGCACCTCGGCGAGGGTCAGATCGCCATTGGCGGGCACCAGATCGAAGCCCGATTCCACCCGGTAGGTGCACCCGGGGAGCTGCGCCTCGCCGAGCAGCAGTTCGCAGGCGTTCGGTTCGCGGCTGTGCTTGTCGTAACCGCAGCCGGTCGTGGCGTTGCCCTGGGGGTCGAGATCGATCACCAGCACGCGCCGGCCCAGCCGTACCAGCGAGGCCGCCAGGTTCACGCAGGTGGTGGTCTTGCCGACCCCACCCTTCTGGTTGGTGATGGCCAGGATCTGTGTCACGCGGATTCTCTCTCGATAACGGCAATGTGCCGGCTGGCGGATGATCCCGGGACGCGGACCGGCTCCACACGGCGATAGCTCCAGCCCGCCGGCAGCGATGCCTCGGCGGCGGCCGCCTGCCCCAGCATCGCCAGCATCCGCCCCCCCGGCGCGACGCAGTGACCGGCCAGCCGCACGAACTCCGGCGGCGCCGCGAAGGCCCGCGACACCACGGTAGCAAAACCCGGGTCCGGGTGCAGGTCCTGGACGCGCCCGTGTGCCGCGTGCACGTGCCCGAGATCGAGCTCCGCGATCGCCGCGCGCAGGAAGCGGACCCGCTTGGCGGCCGCATCCAGCAGGAGGTATTCGCGGCAACGGTCGGCCAGCGCGAGGACCAGGCCCGGCAGACCGGCGCCGCTGCCGACATCGAGCACGCGCCGGCCCTGCAGCCACGGCAGCACGCTCAGGCTGTCCAGCACGTGGCGGTCCAGCATCGCCCCGGCGCCCTTCACCGCGGTCAGGTTGTGCACCCGGTTCCAGCGCTCGAGCAGCTGCAGGTAACGGACCACGTCCGGGATCAGCGCCGGGTCCAGTCCGCGCGCGGCGCAGGCCGTGTGCAGGGCGTCTGCGCCGGGGGCGTGGGACACGGCCGTCAGGCGCTGGCCCGCTGCTTCAGGTGGATCGCCAGCGCGGACAGGGCCGCCGGGGTCACGCCCGGGATGCGCTGCGCCTGGCCGAGGGTGTGGGGGCGGAATTCGCTGAGCTTCTGGCGGATCTCCGAGGACAGTCCATGCACCCGCGCGTAGTCGATGTCTTGCGGCAGCGCCGTCCCCTCGTGCCGGTTCTGGCGGTTGATCTCATCCATCTGCCGGTCGATGTAGCCGGCATACTTCGCCTGGATCTCCACCTGTTCGGCCACTGACCCGGGCAGGTCCACGGCCAGTTCCGGCAGCCGCGCCATCAGCCCCGGATAGTCCACCTGCGGACGGCGCAGCAGCTCGATCAGCGTCACGTCCGGCTCCGGCCGCCCGCCCAGATACTCGGCGAGCTGCGCGTCCTCCCGGCGCGCGCGATCGAGGCGCAGGCCGGACAGCCGCGCCTGCTCGGCCTCGATCGCCTCGGCGCGCGCGCTGAATGCCCGCCAGCGGTCGTCATTCACCAGGCCGAGTTCCCGCCCGCGCGGGGTCAGGCGCAGGTCGGCGTTGTCCTCGCGCAGCAGCAGCCGGTACTCGGCGCGGGAGGTGAACATGCGGTAGGGCTCGTTGGTGCCGCGGGTCACCAGGTCGTCGATCAGCACACCGATGTAGCCATCGGCCCGACCCGGTGTCCAGGGCGCCTCGTCGCGGGTCCAGCGCGCGGCGTTCAGCCCCGCAATCAGTCCCTGCGCCGCCGCCTCCTCGTAGCCGGTCGTCCCGTTGATCTGGCCGGCGAAGAAGAGGTTTCCCACCTCCCGGGTGGCCAGCGACGACAGCAGGCCGCGCGGATCGAAGTAGTCGTACTCGATCGCATAACCCGGGCGCGTGATGTGTGCGGATCCGAAGCCATCGATGCTGCGGACCAGCTCCAGCTGCACCGCGTAGGGCAGGCTGGTGGAGATGCCGTTCGGGTACAGCTCCTCGGTGTCGAGGCCCTCGGGCTCGATGAAGACCTGGTGGCTGTTCTTCTCGGCGAAGCGCACCACCTTGTCCTCGATCGACGGGCAGTAGCGCGGGCCGGTGCCCTCGATCTGGCCGCTGTACATCGGTGCGTGATGCAGGTTCGCGCGGATCAGCTCATGGGTCTGCACATTGGTGCGGGCGATGTGACACAGCCGCTGCGCCGGGTGCTGATCGCGGCGGCCAAGGAAGGAGAAGACCGGACGCGGCTCGTCCCCGGGCTGGGGCTCCAGGCGCGAGAAGTCCACGCTGCGCCCGTCCACCCGCGGCGGGGTGCCGGTCTTCAGGCGGCCGACCGCGAAGGCCATCTCGCGCAGGCGCCGGGCCAGCCGGAGGCTCGGGGGATCGCCGGCGCGGCCCCCGGGCTGCTGCTCCGGGCCGATGTGGATGCGGCCGTTCAGGAAGGTGCCCACGGTCAACACGACCGCCCGCGCCGCGAATTCCAGTCCGGTCTCGGTGACCACGCCGGTCACGCGATCGCCCTGCATGCGGATGTCCGCTACCGGCTGCTGGAAGATGTGCAGGTTGGGCTGGGTCTCGACGATGCGGCGCACCGCGCGGCGGTAAAGGTACCGGTCGGCCTGCGCCCGCGTGGCGCGCACCGCCGGCCCCTTGCGCCGGTTGAGCACCCGGAAGTGGATGCCCGCGCGGTCCGCGGCCTCGGCCATCGCGCCGCCCAGCGCGTCGATCTCGCGCACCAGGTGGCCCTTGCCGATGCCACCGATCGCGGGATTGCAGCTCATCTGGCCGATGGTGTCGATGTTGTGGGTGAGCAGCAGCGTCTGCGCGCCGGTGCGCGCGGCCGCCAGCGCGGCCTCGGTGCCGGCATGCCCGCCGCCGATCACGATCACGTCGTAGAGATTGCTCATGGTGCTGCAGGATCCGTCGTCGTCCGGGCGCGGATTCTAGCAGGAATGGCGTAACGCGTTGAATTCCTCTGCCTGGGTCCCCTTCCCCAGACGTGCGCAATTGGGTGTGGGAGCGGCTTCCAGCCGCGATGCGGCGTCAAGGCAGGGTATCGCGGCTGGAAGCCGCTCCCACGGCCCGGGGGCCAGGAGACGGTCAGGCTGCCGAGAGCGGCGGATCGGCACTGTAGGGTGGGCAAAGCGCAGCGTGTCCACCAGAACGTACGGGGCCAGGATGGTGGGCACGCTGCGCTTTGCCCACCCTACGAGATCTCAAGAAGTCAGCCGGCCTCGGCGCGCTCGCGCAGGAGCTTCACCTGAAACAGGCCATTGCGCTCTTCTTCCTCCAGCGAGGACTGGATGAAGCGGATGGTGCGCTCGTAGCGCGGGATGATGTTGTACTTCAGCGCGTTCACCAGCTTCTGCGCCTTGCGCTGTTCCTCCATCAGGCGGTGCAGCGCGATTTCGACCTCGCCCAGTTGCGCGAGCAGCACGGTGACGTCGGCGAGCCTTTCGCGGCTGGTGTCGAAGCTGATGTCGGTGCCGAGCAGGCCGAGCGGCTTCAGCTGCACGCGCTCGGCGCGCACCGATGGATACTCGATGCCGAGGCTGCGCCGGGGCAGGATGCTGATCGTCAGCGCCTGCTCCACGCCAAGCGCGGCCTGGTGAATCCCGCGTCCCCCCATGCGCATGTGGGCGACGCTGAGACAGCGGTAGGCCTCGGCCAGCGCATTCTCCACCTCCTCGCGCAGGCGCCGGTACTGGCCAATGCGCTCATACACCAGCCGGGTCAGCAGGTCGCGCTTGCGCTCGAGCAGGTCGTGCCCGGCCGCTTCAGGCGGAGCAGGGTGTTCTTGGTCGGCGGTACCTTGATCAGTTGCTGGCTCATCAACCGGGGCTCATACAGTGCTGGGCTGCGCGCCCGAACCGGACTTCCGCTTCTTCTGACGCCGCGTGCCGTAGGACTGCACGGCGGTGGTCGTACCGCTGCTCGGGCCGCCCGCGGCCGCGGCCGCCTGCGCCTCGTCCTCCTCCTGGTAGTACTTGCCGATATCCGCCTCGCTGACGCGGGTCAGCGCGTCCTTCGGGAAGATCGACATCAGTTCCCACGCGAGATCGAGCGTCGCCTCGATACTGCGGTCCTCTGTCTCCGCCTGCCCGACGAAGCGCCGGTCGAAGGCATCGGCGAAGGTCAGGTAGCGCCGGTCGTGCGTCGAGAGTTCATCGGCGCCGATGATGGATGCGAGGTTGCGGGTCTCGAGCGCACGCGCGTACAGCGCGTAGAGCTGGGCCGCGACCCGCGGATGGTCCTCGCGGGTGTCGTCCTTGCCGATCCCGTCCTTCATCAGCCGGGACAGGCTCGGCGAGATGTGCACGGGCGGATAGATGCCCTGGTTGTCCAGTTCGCGCGACAGCACGATCTGGCCCTCGGTGATGTAGCCGGTCAGGTCCGGAATCGGGTGGGTGATGTCGTCGGAGGGCATGGACACGACGGGCATCATCGTGATCGAGCCATGGCGGTTGTGAATCCGCCCGCAGCGCTCGTAGATCTCCGCGAGGTCCGAATACAGGTAGCCGGGATAGCCCTTGCGCGCCGGCACGTCGCCCTTCGCGGTGGCCACCTCGCGCAGTGCCTCGGCGTAGTAGGTCATGTCCGTCATCACCACCAGCACGTGGCGGTCGAGGTCGTAGGCAAGGTACTCGGCTGCGGTCAGGGCGGTACGCGGCAGGGTCAGCCGCTCCACCGGCGGGTCGTCCGCGAGGTTCACGAACATCACCACGTTGCGCAGTACGCCGGAGGAGGCGAACTCGTCGCGGAAGAACTTCGCATCGGCATAGGACACCCCCATCGCCGCGAAGACGATCGAGAAGGCTGCGTCCTCGTTCTTCAGGCGCGCCTGACGCACGATCTGGGCCGCGAGCCGGTTGTGCGGAAGGCCCGAGCCCGTGAAGATGGGGAGCTTCTGGCCGCGCACCAGCGAGTTCAGGCCGTCGATCGTCGAAACGCCGGTCTGGATGAACTCGCGCGGGTAGGTGCGGGCGGCCGGGTTGATCGCGGAGCCACCGACCGCGCGGCGAAGACTGGAAAGGATCGGCGGACGGCCATCGCGCGGTTCGCCCAGCCCGTTGAACTCGCGGCCCAGCAGTTCCGGCGAGAGTGCGATCTCCACCGGCGCATCCAGGAAGCGCACCCAGGTGTTCTCAAGATCGAGGTCCTCGACGCCCTCGAAGACCAGTATCAGCACGCTGTCCTCCGAGGCCCGGATCACCTGACCGTTGCGGATGCCGCCGGTGTGGTCCTCGATGCTCACGCGGTCTCCGAAGGCCACCCCGGGAGTGTTCTTCATCACCAGCAGGCCGCCACGTGCCTCAGCCGCAGTGCGGTATTCCTTGATGCTCATCAGGCCTGCTCCTCCTGCTTCGCGTATTCAAGGCGAAGGTTCTCGAGCGCCTGCTCGGTCTCCGCGCGGAACGCCTCGATTTCGTCCAGCTGTTCGCTCTTGTACAGGCTCTTGACCCGACGTGCCCGCGACAGCAGCGGCAGCCGCTGCAGTTCCTGCACCGGCACGCCACGGCTCACCAGTTCGGTGCCCAGATCGTAGATCGTCAGCGCCAGGTCCAGCAGAGCAAACTGCTTTTCCGGCGAGCAGAAGGTATCGATCTCGTCCAGTGCGCTCTGCTGCAGCACGCCCTCCTTGATCAGCGCGGCCGCCTCCAGATCCCAGCGCTGGGACGAGGACAGCGCTTCCGGCCCCACCAGGTTGACGATGCGCGAGAGTTCCGCGTCGCGGGCCAGCAGGGCCAGTGCCTCGCGGCGCCGCTCCTCCCAGCTGGGATCCACCTGCTCGTGCCACCACTGCGCGGCGGTATGTACGTGTCCGGAGAAACTGGTGACCCAGTCGATGGACGGATAGTGGCGGGCATCCGCCAACTCCTTCGACAGCGCCCAGAAGGTCTCGATGATGTCCTTGGTATGGCTGGTCACCGGCTCCGAGAAGTCGCCGCCCGGCGGCGACACCGCGCCGATCAGCGTGACCGAACCGGAGCGGTCGCCGTGAGTCTGCACGCGCCCGGCGCGCTCGTAGACCGCCGCCAGCCGTGAGGCGAGATAGGCCGGGTAGCCTTCCTCCACCGGCATCTGCCCCAGGCGGCCCGACACCTCGCGCAGGGCCTCCGCCCAGCGGCTGGTCGAGTCGGCCAGCATCACCACGTCGTAGCCCATGTCACGGTAGTACTCGGCCATGGTGATGCCGACGTACACCGACGCCTCGCGCGCGACCACCGGCATGTTGGACGTGTTCGCCACCAGCAGCGTGCGTTCCATCAGCTTGCGGCCGGTGTAGGGATCGTCCAGTTCCGGGAAGGTCTCGAGCACATCGACCAGTTCGTTGCCGCGCTCCCCGCAGCCGACATAGATCACGATGTCCGCGTTGGACCAGCGGGCGATCTGCTGCTGGACCACGGTCTTGCCGGCGCCGAAGGGCCCGGGCACCGCACCCTTGCCACCCTTGAGCTGCGGGAAGAAGGTGTCGATCACGCGCTGGCCCGTGATCAGCGGCGCGATACCGTCATCGCGGCGCAGGTAGGGCCGGGGCGTGCGCACCGGCCAGCGGTGGTACATGCGCAGCCGCTCGCTGTGTCCGTTGGCCGCTCGTACGCGCGCGATCGTCGACTCGATGTCGTACTCGCCGGCCGGGGCGATCTCCTCCAGCTCTCCGTGGATGCCCGGCGGCACCAGGATCTGATGCAGCACCGTCTCGGTCTCCTGCACCGAGCCCAGGCGAGTGCCCGGCCCCACCGGCTGACCCGACTCCAGGTCCCGGTTCGGCTCGAAGGCCCATTGCCTGGAGCGATCCAGGGCCGCGACATCGATGCCGCGGCGGATGTAGTCGCCGGACTGCAGCGCGATCTTCTCCAGCGGGCGTTGCACGCCGTCGAAGATCCCGCCCATCAGGCCGGGGCCGAGTTCGACCGAAAGGGGCCAGCCGAGACCCTGCGCGGGCTCTCCCGGACGGACGCCGTCTGTCGACTCGTAGGTCTGGACCACCGCGCGATCACCATTCAGCGAGATGACCTCGCCGAACAGACCGAGGTCGCCGATCTTGACCTGCTCGCCGTGGCGGATGCCGGGCAGTTCGACGGTGACAATCGGTCCGTTGATATCGCGGACCACGCCTGTGCGTTCAGTCTTGCTCATCATCTCATCCGGTAAAGAGGTTGCCCGACTCCGCGGAGGTCGGCAGCAGCCGTTCCAGGATCACGCGCTGGAGTTCCAGGCGCAGACGGGCCTTCCGGCCCTCGAAGGTGTTGTTGACCCGTTCGCGCCGGTTCTCGCTCAGCAGCAGCACGCCCCCCAGCGTCGGGATCGGCTCTTCGTCGAGCCGCAGTTCATGATCCGGCAATTCCGCGCGGATCCGATCCCAGACCTTCTCCAGCCGCTCGCGGTCATCGGCGTTGGTGCGCACGGTCAGCCTCGGGGCATCCATCTGCGAGGCCGCCTCGCGCAGCAGCCCGACCAGGTATTCCGTGTAGGCGTGTTCGTCACGCATGAAGGTCCGCATCCGGTCCTGCAGGCGGTCCTCGACGTCGCGCAACAGGTTCCAGCGCACCCCGTCCAGGTTGCTCTGCAGTTTCAGCTCGGCCGCCTGCACCCGCTGACGGTAATGACGATCGCCCAGCGCGCGGGCCGCGGCCTCCTCGCGCTGCTCCCGCTGGCGCAGACGCTCCGAGGCCTCGCGCAGCACCGAATCGCGGGTGCGCTGTGCCTGTTCCGCATACTGGTCGGCCAGCTGCTGGGCCCGCGCCAGGATCGCCTCTTCCAGCTCCAATACCTGATTCACGTTTCTTCCCCGGTGGATAGACTGCCCGCCCCGAACAATCGCTGCAGGCGCGCCGCGACGTCGCTGCTGAGCCGGGGCGGCATGGTTTCGAGGGGTGGCAGCGAAATCACGATGATGCGACCGCCCTCGCGGCGAAGCTGCGCGAGCATCGGCACATCCCAATCCATCATCGCATCATCGATAATCACGAAGGCACTATCCCGACTGCGATCCAGGTCGCGCAGGATCCGGTTGACCTGGGCCGGTTCCGGGTTGGACACGGTCTCGAACCCGATCAGCCGGAAGCCGTCAGCCAGGCTGCTGTCACCCATGAACAGCAGCCGTGTCTGACGACCGTGCGCTGCCTCCGTAGTCACGGCGCGGCGTCCTCAGATACGGTTCAGCAGCAGGATACTGACGACCAGGCCGTAGATCGCGATGCCTTCCGCCAGACCGATGTAGATCAGGCTTCGGCCCAGCATCTCGGGCTTCTCGGTGATCGCCGCCAGCGCCGCGGAACCGATCGGCCCCACCGCGATTCCGGCACCAATGGTCGAGAGCGCGGTCGGGATGCCCACGCCGATGATCGCCAGGCCGAGACCGATGCTGACCTCGGTGGCGACCTGCTCGGCCACGGCGGGCTGGGCCATCGCGTCACTGACGCCCAGCGCCAGCAGCCCGAACATCGCGCCGACGAACACGGTCATCTGCACGGCGAGCGCCGGCTTGAAGATGCTGCGAAGGCGCGGCGCCAGCGCCGGGCGCAGTTCCAGGTAGAAGCCTGCGGCGATGAGGCCGACGATGGCGAAGGACATGAGACCAACGAGCCAGTGCATGGTGAACTCCAGGGTTGTGTGGACAGGGAACGGATTCGATCCTCAGGCGGCGCGCGCACCCCGGCGCAGCCGGACCGGCGCGAACTCCCGGCCATCGGCCGAGAAGTAGCGCGAAAAACCTTCAAAATACTGCAGGCGCATGACCTGGATGGTGACGATCACGCCCTCGAGTACGATCACGAAGATATTGCCGAAGATGACCATCAGCACGTGCCCGACCGTGCCCATCATGCCGGCCAGGGTCAGCACCGCGATCATCAGCGCCACATGGTTGATACTGAAGGCGGCGACGCGCAGGAAGGACAGGGTGTTGGAGAGGTAACCGATCACCGTCTCCAGCGTCTCGATCAGCACGACCAGGACCTTTTCCGCGATCGGTGCCTGCATGTGCAGCCAGTTGTAGCCGGCGAGCGCTGCCAGCGCGCCAATGACCAGGATGGCCTGCACCAGCCCGAATTGACCCGTGAGGGCCAGCGATACGCCGCCCCAGATCAGCCCCAGGTAGAAGATCAGGTTCACGACCCCGTGCGGGCCGAACACGGCCGCCATCGGGGCACGGATCGCGAATCGGTTGTAGATGGTGAGCACGCAGGCGAGGGTGAGGAAGAGGACGCCCCAGCCAAGCGCCAGTTGCAGCATCAGGATCGGGTTGTACAGAGGCGACATCCACAGCGCCGGAAGCAGGTCCTTGTACCCGAATACGCTGCCGAACACGAAACCGAAGAAGATCGAGGACACCCCCGCCAGCAGCCCGAAGACGTAGAAGCGCCCGAGCTTCCTGCGGAAGATCCAGGCCAGCAAGGCCAGCACGCCGCCGTGTCCGACGTCGCCGAACATGGTCCCGAACATCAGCAGGAAGGTGATCGTGAACAGCAGCGTGGGGTCGATCTCGCCGTAGCGGGGAATGCCGTACTGCTTCACCAGCATCGCAAACGGCTCCAGGAGGCGGCTCTTCACCGGTACCGTTGGCACCAGCGGTCGCTCGTCCTCGCGCGGCCGGCGGCTTTCCAGGCTGAAGGGGTGCGACATCTCGGCCTGCAGCCGGTGCTCCACCCGGGGCAGATCCCGGGACGGTACCCATCCGGCGATACAGGCGAGATGCCCGGCGCTGCGGATCGCCGGATCCATCGTGACAAAGGGTTCGGCGAGGGCAAGCACGGTGGCCGCGTGGGCCAGCTTGTCGTGCATCAAGGTCGCGCACTCGTCGACCTCCTCGGCCAGTTCGGCACGCTCGCGGGCGATGCGCTGGCGTTCGGCCCGCTGCTCGGCCTGGATCGCGCCGGGGGATTCATCCAGCCCGTGCGGGAGCGGTACCGCGGTGAACCCGGCCGAGGCCAGCAGCGATGTCAGTTCGGATGGATTCAGACCGGCCGGCCCAAGGATCACCACGTGCGCATTCTCATCCTGCTCCCTGTACTTCAGCAGCATGTAGCCCGCCAGGCGAAGGGCCCCCTCGAGGCGGGCGACGTTCTCCCGCGGCACCACTCCGACGCGCAGATCGAGGAAACGCTTCTCGGCGCGCAGTGCACTCAGATCCACGTTCAACTCTGCGAAGTTGGCCAGCGCGGCCTCCTGTTCGTCGAGCAGGCGCTCGGCCTCATCCAGCTCCCGGAATCCTTCCTGATGCTCCAGGCAGAAGCTCCACGCCTGGCCGAGCCAGGTATTGGTCTCGGTCAGCTCGTCGAGCCCCACTGCCCGGATCTCGCTCAGATCCGGTTCCGGCAGCGGCACGACCTGCCCGATCTTCTCGAACCGGGACCGCCCCTGCTGGTACTCGCGCTGGTACCGGCTGTCCGCGAGCGGCGTCAGGCGCTGCTCCTCGGGTTGCCTTGGGTCGGGATGGAAGCGTTCCGTCTCGGCCAGCACCAGCGACGCCTGGGGCAGGTCCTCTTGCAGCACCAGGAGCCGGACATGCTTCATCGGCTGGGGGGTCAGCATCAGGAGGGTTCCTCTTCGGTCCTCGCGGTCGAGCGGGAAAAAGGGGACATGGAGCGACCGGGCATCAGGCCGCCTCCTGCCATCGGTGCACGCAGATCGCAGGGCTCAGCCCCAGCGCAAGGTCGACATAGGTGTCCGGCAGCCGGAGCAGCCGTCCCTGAACGAGGCCGAACACCGCACGCAGATTTTCCTCGCGCAGCATCAGATAGGCCAGGGCCCTGGAGACGCCGGTCTGGCCATGGCGCAGGGCATCGGCCGCGATATCGGCGCAATAGAAGGCGAGGCGCCGCTGCGCCTCCATCAGGTTTCCCGCATCCGCCAGGAGATCGCGCAGCGGGCCCGGCAGGGCCGCGATCACCTTGATCTGATCATCCAGCGCAACCAGGTCCAGCAGCCGCTGGCGGTACATCAGGTGCGGGGAGGGGACCAGCTGGTAGAAGGTCTCTGATGGCGACAGCTTGTAACCGAAGCGGAAACGCAACAGCCAGAGGATATTCGCCCGGTCAACCAGACTCCCGACCAGCACCCGCATCTCGCGCTGATCCGCGTGCCCGCCCAGCCGGCCCACGCGGCGCGCGAGCTCGGTGTAGTAGCGCTGATCGATGGCCGCCTCCAGCGCGAAGGCCTCCTGCCGCCGCTCGTAGATCTCACGGGCCTGGCGGGCAAGGAGGCTCAGCGGTCCGCTTTCCAGATAGCGCAACAGTTCCACCGCACTTTCCGTGCGGAAGAGGTCCTCATCGGGGAGCCGCAACCGGGGCGGTAGATCGTACAGGTTCTCGCGGATCTCCTGCGGGTCGAGGTCATTGATCTTGCCGCGCAGCAGGGTCTTGAGGTTGAACAGCGCGAACCGGCGGCCCCAGGCCAGCACCAGCCCGCGTTCTTCCGTGTCCATCGGGCGGATCAGGACCTGCAACTCCTCGAGCAGCAACTGGATCAGCGCCTGTTCCACCGCCCGGCTCTTCGCACGAACGTTGCCCGGCTCCTCCAGCAGACTGCCAAGAGCGAATTCGTCGGCGATTTCCGCGAGACTCATCTGCACGAAGCGCTTGAGGTCGTCCCGCCCGAACAGCTGGGTCGCCTTCGCCGCCACCCGCGTATTCAGGTAGGCGTTGCTTGCCACGCTGCTCATCGAAATAGACCTCTTCGTCCCGCCCTTGTAAACGGAAGGCTTTGAGTCGGCTAGAGCCTGACGTCAATCAGGACCTTGAAGGCGGCCTCCAGCGCCTCGGACTCGCGCTCTTCGGCGAGGTCGCGCAGCGTCTGGTGGCGTTCGTCGTAGCGGCGTTCGACCTCCGCGATGGTCTTCGCTGCCCGCTCCTCGGAACGCGCGATCCAGGTCTTCTGGATCTCGGGAACCCGCGCGGTGAAGCGCTCGTCCAGATCATGGGCCTCTTCGGCCGCTGCCGAAATGGTGCGCTGGTGTTCCTCCTCGGCCTCCTTCGCGAGGCGTTCCGCCCGCATCTCGGCGTCGAGGAGTCGTTGCAGCGTGTCGTCCATTGCTCGGGCCTCAGGCTGTGCATCATGGCGTCGGGACGGACTACGCAGGGGCGACCGGACAGTTTCGAATACCCTGGCGCCGGACCCGACCGGGTGCCACTTCGGGCTTGGAACACGCGGCAGATGATACTCCTACCGTGGATAAGCCGTCCAGAATGTAAGCAGATAATGGTTTAATGCCAGGCCCGGGACGGCCACCGCAGGAGGCCTCGCTGCCGCGAGGATGCCCGTAGGAGCGGCTTCCAGCCGCGATCCAGCGCTGCCCCGAGTGCCCACGGCCATCGCGGCCAGAGGCCGCTCCCACGCGGCCCGGGACGGCCACCGCAGGAGGCCTCGCTGCCGCGAGGATGCCCGTAGGAGCGGCTTCCAGCCGCGATCCAGCG
>JAABTX010000050.1 GCA_011389655.1 Thioalkalivibrio sp. | reverse complement strand
GGCAGCGCGCCGCCCGACTGGGCGTGTCGCAGCAGACGGTGGTCAGCGCCGTGCAGACCGCCCTCTCCGGCGAGGACGTGACCTTCCTCTACGGCACGAACGTGAAATACGCGGTGCCGGTGCGCCTGCAGTTCGAGCAGGCGGACCTTGGCAGCCTCGGTGCAGTTCTCGGAATGCACGTGCGTTCCGAGGGCGGTGCGCTGGTGCCGATTTCCGAGGTGGTGAACGTGATCGACACCTCCAGAGAGCACTCGATCCACCACAAGAACCTGCTGCCGGTGGTGTACGTCATCGGTGATCAGGCCGGGGGCGTGGACAGCCCGCTGTACGGCATGGCCGACCTCTTCGGGCAGCTGCAGGACATGCCGATGGCCTTTGGCGATCCCCTCGACCAGTATTTCGTCTCGCAGCCCGACAACCCCTACCGGTTCAGCCTGAAGTGGGACGGCGAATGGAAGGTGACCTATGAGACCTTCCGGGACATGGGCATCGCCTATTCGGTCGGCCTGATCCTGATCTACCTGCTGGTGGTGGCCCAGTTCCGCTCCTACATGGTGCCGCTGATCATCATGGCGCCGATCCCGCTGACCGTGATCGGGGTGATGCCCGGGCACGCCTTCGTGGATGCCCTGTTCATGGACGCGAAGTTCACGGCGACCTCGATGATCGGCATGATCGCGCTGGCAGGGATCATCGTGCGCAACTCGATCCTGCTTGTTGACTTCATCAACGAGGAGATCCGGCGCGGTGTGGAGGTGACCGAGGCGGTGGTCAATGCCGGTGCGGTACGGGCCAAGCCGATCGTGCTGACCGGTCTCGCGGCGATGGTCGGCGCCGGCTTCATCATCGACGATCCGATCTTCAGCGGGCTTGCGGTGTCCCTGATCTTTGGCATCCTGGTGTCCACGCTGCTGACGCTGGTGATCATCCCGGTGCTGTACTACCTCTACGTGCGCTCGCGCGTGGACCTGATCAAGGCGCAGTCAGCCTGACCCAGTGGCGGTGCCTGCCGGGGGAGCCGCCGGCGAACGCAGGAGGTGAACATGCAGGTGGAGATGGGTGAAGAAGGCCTGGACATCACGGGCATCACGCGCGATCAGTGCGCGCTGCTGGCGGACGCACTGAAGGCGAGCAGCGACCAGCAGTTCATGGACGACGCGGAGCTGCGCCGCCTGTTCAAGCTCCTGGCGGTACTGCAGAGCGACCTGTGGGACGACATGACCGAGGGCAAGTTCGACTTCGATCCCTACCGCAAGCAGTAAGGTCGCATCCCGTCGTGGCCCTCCTTCCACCCCAACCCTCCCCCGCAAGCGGGGGCGGGGGCCTTCATGGTCGGGGGTGGCGCAGGGTCATCACGGTCAGGTCGGCATCGGGCGAGGGCCTTTGGCCCGGTGGCTCTTCCAGCCTGCACGGATGGCCGTCGCGGCCTCACAGAAACAGCCACCCGACGATGAATACCGCGGCGATCACCCCGGCAACGTCGGCCGACAGCGCCGCGGCCAGCGTATGCCGCACCCGGCGTACCTGGATTGCGCCGAAGTACACCGCCAGCACATAAAAGGTGGTCTCCGTGGAGCCCTGGAGGGTTGAGACCAGCAATCCCACGTGGGTGTCGGGGCCGGTCGCCGGGTCCTGCATGATTCCGGCCATGATGCCGTAGGCCCCGGATCCGGACAGCGGCCGGAGCAGCGCCATCGGCAACGCCTCGGGCGGAAGCCCCAGCGGGGCGGTCCAGGGCGCGAGCAGCCCGACGAACACGCCGAGCGCCCCGCTCGCGCGCAGCATGCCGACCGCGACCAGGATCGCGACCAGGTAGGGAATGATGCGCAGGGCGACCTGGAAGCCCTCCTTCGCGCCCTCGACGAAGACCTCGTAGATCCGCACCCCGCGGGCGACCCCGAACAGCAGGAAGCCGATGATCAGCCCCGGGATGATCCACGGAGCGATCGCCTGGCCGTAGAGAATGGTCAGCGGGATGACGGCCAGAACGCCCAGCAGCGCCAGCACGCTGACCCAGGCGGGGTAGCCCTCGGCGGGCACCTCGATGCCGGTCGGCTGTGCGGCGTCCGGCGCGCCCTCCGGCTCCGGGCGGGTCCGGGCATCCGGTTCCGGTTCCGCTGCGGTCACGGCGCCGGGGGGCGGCGCCGGCGCGGGCGGCGGGAAGAAGCGCTGCAGCATCAGGGCGCTGGTGATGCCGGTGATCGTCGCGAACAGCGTGGCGAACAGTGTCGTGGGCAGTATCGCGGCCGGTTCCGCCGCGCCGAGGCTCGCCCGCAGCGCGATCACGCCGGTGGGCAGCAGCGTGATGCTGGAGGTGTTGATCGCGAGGAACAGGGCCATCGCGTTGGTGGCCGTGCCCGGATGCGGGTTCAGCCGGTTCAGCTCCTGCATTGCCCGGATCCCGAAGGGCGTCGCGGCGTTGCCGAGGCCGAGGATGTTCGCGGAGAAGTTGAGGATCATCGCGCCCATCGCCGGGTGCTCCGGGGGCACGCTGGGGAACAGGCGGGTCATCAGCGGCCGGAGCAGCCGCGCAAGCACGGTCAGCAGTCCGCCGGCCTCCGCGACCTTCACCAGTCCCAGGAACAGCGCCATCACGCCGACCAGGCCGATGGCCAGTTCCACCGCGCTGCCGGCGGAACTGATCGCCGCCTCCGACAGTTCCTGCATCGGTCGGGCGTCAGTGCCGATCTCCGTCAGTTCCCGCCAGGCGGCACTGAAGAAGGCCACGGCCACCAGCGCGAAGAAGATCAGGTTCATCCGCGGGGCCGCCGTCAGCGGTTCTCGCCGCGCGAGACCGCGCGCAGGACGAGGTCCATCGCCGGCGTTGGCAGCAGCCGCTTGAGTGTCGCGAACAGGTGGGTCGGGAGGGTCACGCGGTAGCGGGCCTTCGGCCGCCGCGCCTCGAGGGCACGGATCACCGCCTTCAGCACGGCCTCCGGACCGAGCGTGAAAGGAGCGTCGCGGCCGGCGTCGGCAAGCCGGCTCTCGGCGCGCTCGTAGGTCTGTCGCCAGTAGCTCTGTCGCGGCCGGATGAAGCGGCGGTAGGCCAGGAAGGCATTGGCCCGGAACCGGCTGCGGATGGGCCCGGGCTCGATCAGCACTACGTGGATGCCGCTGCCGTGCAGCTCGTGGCGCATCACGTCGCTCAGGCCTTCGATCGCAAACTTGGAGCAGACGTAGGCGCCGCGCAGGCGCAGGCCAACCAGGCCGAGCACCGAGCTGTTCTGGATGATGCGTCCCTCGCCCTGCCGGCGCATCACCGGAATCACGGCGTTGGTGAGTTCCAGCCAGCCGAGGACGTTCGTCTCCAGCTGGGCGCGCAGTGCCTGCCGGGAGAGGTCCTCGACCGCACCCGGCTGCCCGTAGGCGCCGTTGTTGAACAGGGCGTAGAGCCTGCCGCCGGTGCGCGCAAGCACCTCGTGCACCGCGCTCTGGATGCTTGCCGGGTCATCAAGGTCGAGGCGCAGCGCCTCCAGTCCCCGGCCATTGAGGCGTGCGACGCACTCTCCGCGGCGCGCGGTGGCGAAGACCCGGTAGCCGCGTTCCTTCAGCGCAAAGGCGACGTGTTCGCCGATGCCGGAGGAGCAGCCGGTGATCAGGACCGCGCGGGCGTGATCCGGCATTTCAATAGGTCAGCGTGACGACGTTGGGTTCGATCACCTCGGCAATGAATCCACCGCCCCCGCGCATGCCGTCCATCTCGGGAATCGCGTTGTCGAGGGTCAGGCCGTTCTCCTGCATGGCGCCGGTGCAGGCGTAGAAGCGCGCCCCCGCGTCGTGGGCATCCTGCATGAAGCTGTAGACCGATTTCTCCCGGGCCGTGCCCGGGTGGATGGCCTCCGCGAACCCCGTGATCAGCAGCCGGGTGCTCTCGCCCGCGAAATACACCTCGACCTCCAGGTCCATCGCCGCGGCCGCGGTGGCCTGGAAAAACGGCGCTCCCAGCGTGCCATAACGGTCGAGATCCAGGGTCAGCAGCATGATCACGATCTTGTCGGCCATGGTTTTGCCTCGATTCTTCATGCGCCGTGACCGCCCGTCGCGCGGTCACGGCAGGAGTTTGTCAGGCAGATGCTTTCATTCGCAAGATTCGGCCGCATAATACGCCCATCCCCTGACAGCATCCGGAGTGAACCGTGCCGATCTACGAATACGAATGCCGCGGCTGCGGCAGCAAGACCGAGGTGATCCAGAAGCTCTCGGACGCGGCGTTGACCGACTGCCCGTCCTGCGGCGCGCCTGAACTGTCGAAGCTGGTGTCGGCGGCGGGCTTCCGCCTGGCCGGCGGCGGCTGGTACGAGACCGATTTCAAGAAGGACGGGAAGCGCAACCTGAAGGATGCGCCGAAGCCCGAAGGCGGGGCGTCCGGCACCTCCGGCCCGCCGGCCTCCAGCCCGGGCGGCAGCGCGACGAACGCCCAGGCCGGCTGAGTGCTGGTCCACCTTCGCCGCTATCTGATTGCGGGACTGCTGGTCTGGGTCCCGTTGATCGTGACCGGGCTGATCATCAAGCTCCTCGTGGACATGCTCGACTTCACGATGCTGCTGCTGCCCCCGAGCTGGCGGCCGGAGGCGGTCCTGGGCTTCAGCGTACCCGGCATCGGCGTGGTGGTGGCGATCGTGATCGTGCTCATTACCGGTCTGATCGCCGCGAATTTCGTCGGGCGCAAGCTGTTCGACATCGGCGACGCGATCGTCGATCGCATTCCGCTGGTCCGCTCGATCTACAGCGCGGTGAAGCAGGTGGTGCACACGGTGCTCGACGATGGCGCGGAGTCCTTCAAGCGGGTGCTGATGGTGCAGTACCCGCGCAAGGGTCTGTGGACCCTGGGCTTCCAGACCGGTCTGGGGGTGGGCGAGGTGCAGCAGCGCATCGAACACGATGTGATCACGGTCTTTATCCCGACCACCCCCAACCCCACCTCCGGTTTCGTGATCATGGTTCCCCGCGAGGACGCGGTCGAGCTGGACATGTCGGTGGAGGACGGGCTGAAGTTCGTGATGTCGCTGGGCGTCGTCGTGCCAAAGTGGCCCGCCAAGCCGAGGTATCCGGCCGAGGTTGCGCCTCCGTTGACCAAAACGTAACATCCTTGCCCCTTCGGGCGGGCGCGGCTCGCGGCCGGGCCCGCCCGACTCCGTTGTGGAGCACGCTCACCCCTGGCTGGAAACTGGCGCAATGCGGACTCATTTCTGTGGACTGGTCACCGAGAAGGAGCTGGACTCGGAGGTGACCCTTTGCGGCTGGGTCAACCGGCGCCGCGATCACGGCGGGGTGATCTTCATCGATCTGCGCGATCACGAGGGACTGGCGCAGATCGTCTTCGATCCGGACCGGGCCGAGGTCTTCCGCGTCGCCGAACAGGTGCGCAATGAGTTCGTGCTGCGGGTGACCGGGCGGGTACGCCGCCGTCCGGAGGGCACCACCAATCCCGAGCTGAGGACCGGCGCGATCGAGGTGCTGGGCACGGAGCTCGAGGTGCTGAATGCCTCGCGCACGCCGCCGTTCCAGCTCGATGACGAGGATGTCGGCGAGGAAACACGGCTGCGCTACCGGTACGTCGACCTGCGGCGGCCGCTGATGCAGGAGCGGCTGCGCCTGCGGGCGAAGGTCACGCGCAGCCTGCGCCGGTTCCTGGATGATCAGGGCTTCCTCGACATGGAGACCCCGATGCTCACGCGGGCGACTCCCGAGGGCGCGCGCGACTACCTCGTGCCGAGCCGCACCCACCCGGGCAGCTTCTTTGCGCTGCCGCAGTCGCCGCAGCTGTTCAAGCAGATGCTGATGATCGGCGGCATGGACCGTTACTACCAGATCACCCGCTGCTTCCGGGACGAGGATCTGCGCGCCGACCGGCAGCCGGAGTTCACGCAGCTCGATATCGAGATGGCCTTCGTCGACGAGAACGAGGTGATGAGCCTGAACGAGCGCCTGATCCGCGCGATGTTCCGCGACGTGCTCGGGGTGGAGCTACCGGACCCGTTCCCCCGGATGGCCTACGCCGAGGCGATGGCCCGGTTCGGCTCCGACAAGCCCGATCTGCGGATTCCGCTCGAGTTCACCGACCTGACGGATCTGATGCGCGAGGTCGAATTCAAGGTCTTCAGTGGCCCGGCCAACGATCCCGAGGGCCGGGTCGCCGCGCTGCGGCTTCCGGCGGGTGGCGCGCTGTCGCGCAAGGAGATCGACGACTACACGCATTTCGTGGGGCGCTATGGTGCGCGCGGCCTCGCCTACATCAAGGTCAACCGCCTCGCGGAGGGCCCGGCGGGCCTGCAGTCGCCGATCCTGAAGTTCCTGCCCGAGCCGGTGACGCGCGCCGTTCTCGAACGCACCGGGGCCGGGGATGGCGACCTGATCTTCTTCGGCGCGGACAAGGCCACCGTGGTGAACGAGAGCCTCGGTGCGCTGCGGGTGCGGCTCGGCCACGATCGTGGCCTGGTCGAGGCCGGCTGGCGCCCGCTCTGGGTGGTGGATTTCCCGATGTTCGAATGGGACCCGCGGGAGAAGCGGCTATTTGCGCTGCATCACCCCTTCACCGCTCCGGCGGTCATGGATCCCGAGGCCCTGCGCGCAGATCCCCACAAGTCGCTGTCCCGGGCCTACGACATGGTGCTGAACGGAACCGAGGTCGGCGGCGGCTCCATCCGCATCCATCGCCCGGAGATGCAGCGTGCCGCCTTCGAGCTGCTGGGGATCGGGCAGAAGGAGGCGACCGAGAAGTTCGGCTTCCTGCTCGAGGCGCTGACACAGGGTGCCCCCCCGCACGGGGGCATCGCCTTCGGCCTGGACCGCCTGGTGATGCTGCTCGCCGACGCTGCCAGCATCCGTGACGTGATGGCCTTCCCCAAGACCCAGAGTGCGGCCTGTCCGCTGACCGAGGCCCCCGCGCCCGTCAGTGACGCCCAGCTCCGGGAGCTGGGCCTCCGGATCCGGCCCCAGCCTGCTGCCGGCGGTTAGGGAACGGGAACGGGTTGCCCAGGGGGCTGGCCTGCTGCGCCGATGGCGGTATCTTGTAGGAGGGCGGGTCCCTCCGGCGATTAAACTGGCGTCTCTTATTTCGTGGAGTTTCAGGACAAATCATCATGGCCGGTCATAGCAAGTGGGCGAATATCCAGCATCGCAAGAACGCTCAGGACGCGAAGCGCGGCAAGCTGTTCACCAAGCTGATCCGGGAGATCACGGTGGCCGCACGCGCCGGTGGTGCGGATCCCGCCGCCAATCCCCGACTGCGCCTGGCGACCGACAAGGCGCTGGCCGCAAACATGACCCGCGACACCATCGACCGCGCCGCCAGGCGCGGTGCCGGGGAGATGGACGGCGACAACTTCGAGGAGGTGCGGTACGAGGGCTACGGACCCGGCGGCGCCGCGATCCTCGTGGACTGCATGACCGACAACCGAAACCGGACCGTGGCGGACGTGCGCCACGCCTTCACCAAGACCGGCGGCAATCTCGGCACCGACGGTTCGGTGGCCTACCTCTTCGAGAAGAAGGGCGTGATCGGCTACCCGCCGGGCACCGACGACGAGGCGGTGATGGAGGCCGCGATCGAGGGCGGTGCCGAGGACGTGATGGTGGACGAGGACGGCTCGGTGGAGGTGCTCACGGACCCGGAGAGCTACGAGCCGGTGCTCGCGGCGCTGCAGGCCGCGGGCCTGGAGCCGGAGAACGCCGAGGTCACGATGCGCGCCGGGACCCTCGCGCCGCTCGACGACGACACGGCGCAGTCGGTGCTGAAGCTGCTGAACATGCTCGACGACCTCGACGACGTGCAGAACGTCTACACCAACGCCGACTTCCCCGCGTCCGTCTCCGGCGACTGACGTCCATGCGCATCCTCGGCATCGATCCCGGGTCGCGCCTGACCGGCTTTGCGGTGATCGAGACCCACGGCGACCATCTGCGCGCCTGCGGTTACGGCGTGATCAGGACCGGCTCCGGGGAGCTGCCGCAGCGGCTGGGGGCGATATTCGACGGGGTGGAACGGGTGGTTGCGGAAATGGCGCCCGAGGCCCTGGCGATCGAATCGGTGTTCATGGCGCGCAATGCGCAGTCGGCGCTGAAGCTCGGGCAGGCGCGCGGTGCCGCCATCTGCGCCGCGACCCGGACCGGGCTGGCGGTATACGAGTACGCACCGCGTGCGGTGAAACTGGCGGTGGTCGGTAGCGGCCGGGCGGAAAAGGGGCAGATCCAGCACATGATGCAACAGATCCTGCAGATCGAGGAGTCGTTGCAGACGGATGCGGCGGATGCGCTGGCCGTGGCAGTGTGCCACGCCCACACACAGCACACGCGCGGCTATGCCAGCCGCCAGCTGGCAGCGCTCGCGCTCCGCTGATGATCGCGCGGCTCGAAGGCGTGCTGCGCACGCGCGATCTGCAGAGCGTGCTGCTGGACGTGGGCGGGGTCGGCTACGAGGTGGAGGTGCCGTTGTCCACCCTCGCCAGTCTGCCGGAAGCCGGGGCCCGGGTGGTGCTGTTCACCCACCTGGTGGTCCGCGAGGACGCCCATGTGCTGTTCGGCTTCCTGCGGGCGCGCGACCGCGACCTGTTCCGACGCCTGATCCGCGTGAACGGCATCGGTGCGCGCCTGGCGCTGGCGATGCTGTCCGCGATGGCCGCTGACGAGCTCGCAAGGCAAATCACGGCCGGGGACATCGCCGCGCTCACCCGGGTGCCGGGCATCGGCCGCCGCACTGCCGAGCGGGTGGTGCTGGAGCTCGGCGAGCGGCTGACCGAGCTCGGATTCGGCACCGGGGGCGAGACCGGTACGCCGGCGTCGGGCCCGGGCGGGGAACGCGAGGCGGCGGCTGCGCTGCAGGCGCTCGGGTACCGCGCCGCGGATGCCGAACGCATGCTCGCGGCGGTGCGCGGGCAGGCCGACACCACCGAGGCCCTCGTGCGCCTCGCGCTCCGGGCCACGCTGCGCTCCTGAGAACATGCGGCCGGCGGGCCATCCTCGGGTCGCTTTTTTGCTCGGGCACCGGGTGTAAACGGCGGCCGCTTCTCGTCATACTGTACGCATGGATTCCCGTCTGGTGGAAATGCAGCGTCTCCCGGAGGACCGCGGCAGCGAGGTGAGTCTGCGCCCCCGGCGGCTCGCGGAGTTCGCCGGGCAGCCCCGTGCGGTCGAGCAGATGGAGCTCTTTATCCGCGCCGCCCGCGACCGCGGCGAGGCGCTGGATCACACGCTGGTCGCCGGCCCGCCGGGACTGGGCAAGACCACGCTCGCGCACATCGTCGCCCACGAGCTCGGCGTGGGTCTGCGCCAGACCTCCGGGCCGGTGCTGGAGCGGGCGGGGGACCTGGCGGCGATATTGACGGCGCTGGAGCCCCGGGATGTCCTGTTCGTCGACGAGATCCACCGCCTGCCGACCGTGGTCGAGGAGGTGCTCTATCCGGCGCTGGAGGATTTTCAGCTGGACATCATGATCGGCGAGGGACCGGCCGCGCGCTCGATCAAGCTGGATCTGCCGCCGTTCACGCTGGTGGGGGCAACCACGCGCGCGGGCCTGCTGAGCGCCCCGCTGCGCGACCGTTTCGGGATCGTGCAGCGGCTTGAGCACTACAGCGTGAACGACCTCGCGGGCATCGTGCGCAGGGCCTCCGCCCTGCTGCATGTCGACATCGAGTCCGGTGGCGCGGCCGAAATCGCCCGGCGGGCGCGGGGCACGCCGCGCCTCGCCAACCGCCTGCTGCGGCGCGTGCGGGACTTCGCCCAGGTGCGGGCGGACGGTGTCATCACCGCGCCGGTGGCGGCGGAGGCCCTGGATCTGCTGGCGATCGATGCGGCCGGACTGGACGCGCAGGACCGCCGCCTGCTCGAGGTGCTGGTGGAAAAGTTCGATGGCGGCCCGGTCGGCGTGGACAGCCTGGCCACGGCGCTGAACGAGGATCGGGGTACACTTGAAGACGTGGTGGAGCCGTTCCTGATCCAGCAGGGATATCTGATGCGCACGCCGCGCGGGCGCCAGGCCACCCGGCAGACCTTTCAGCTGCTGGGTCTCGCGGAATGCGGAGTCGTGCGCCCGGACCTGTTCACGCAGGCGAAGGGCCGGGGAGGTTCGAGCTGATGCCGGCGGCTCCCGGCCGTGTGACGGCCGGCGACGGTGCGGCCTTCGTCTGGCCGGTGCGGGTCTACTTCGAGGATACGGACGCGGGTGGCGTGGTCTACTACGCGAACTACCTGAAGTTCATGGAGCGGGCGCGCACGGAGTGGCTGCGTCAGCGCGGCTTCGAGCAGGATCGGTTGCGCGCCGACGCGGGCATCCTCTTCGTGGTGCGCTCGGTGCAGCTGGACCTGAGGCGCCCCGGGCGCTTCAATGATGCGCTGTCCGTGACCTGCAGACCCGGCGCGCTGGGGCGCGCGAGCATCGAAGTGGCGCAGTCGGTGTCGCGCGGTGATCTGGAACTGGCCTCGGCGAACGTCCGTCTGGCCTGCGTGGATGCGGAACGTTTCGTGCCGGTGGCGATCCCCGCGCCAGTGCGAAGCGCGATCGAATCGGACCTTGGAGAGAAACAGTGACTGTGGACCTTTCCCTGTGGCGCCTGATCCTGGACGCCAGCCTGATCGTGCAGCTGGTCATGGTGCTCCTGGTCGTCGCCTCCGTGTTGTCGTGGCTGGTGATCCTGGTCAAGGCGCGCACGATGAAGGTGGCGAACAGGGCCTCTGACGAATTCGAGGAACGCTTCTGGTCCGGTATCGATCTGGCCCATCTCTATGACGGCATACGGCGCAAGACGGACGTATCCGGCATGGAGCACGTGTTCTCCTCCGGTTTCAAGGAATTCCTGCGGACCCGGCAGCAGCCGGCGCACGTGGTGGAGTCCACGCACCGTTCGATGCGTGTGGCGATCGCCCGGGAGGGCCAGGATCTGGAGCGCTACCTGCCGTTCCTGGCGACGGTCGGATCCACCAGCCCGTACATCGGCCTGTTCGGGACCGTGTGGGGGATCATGCACGCGTTTCTCGGGCTCTCGGGCGCCCAGCAGGCGACACTGCAGATGGTCGCCCCCGGGATCGCGGAGGCACTGATCGCCACCGCCCTCGGCCTGTTCGCGGCGATTCCCGCGGTGATCGCGTACAACCGTTTCGCCACCGACACGGACCGGCTGCTCGGGCGTTTCGAGAATTTCAGCGACGAGTTCGTGGCCCTGCTGGCCCGCCAGACGGCCGGTCGCGGTGTCGCAGAGGCCGGGGAGTAGGAACGCGCCATGGCCGACACCTCACGACGCAACAGCCGCCGGCTGCGTCGCCCCATCTCCCAGATCAACGTCGTGCCCTTCATCGACGTGATGCTGGTGCTGCTGATCATTTTCATGATCACCGCCCCGATGCTGCAGCAGGGTGTCGAGGTCGATCTTCCCGAGGCGCAGGCCGAGGCCCTGGAGACCGAGGAGCGCTCGCGCGAGCCGATCGTGGTCACGGTGACCGCTGGCGGGGCCATGAGCGTCAACCAGGGTCCGATGGCGAACGAACCGCTGGCCGGTCCGGAGCTGATTGCGATCGTGCAGGAAATCCTCGCCGGCACGCCCGCCGTCCAGACCTATGTCCGCGGCGACCGCAATGTCGACTACGGACGGGTGATGGATGCGATGGTCGCGCTGCAGCGTGCGGGCGCCGGTCGGGTCGGACTGTTGACGGAACCACCCAGGGATGCGAATTGACCCGACGGTGAGCACGAAGTGATCAGCCTGATCCGAGAGCACACCGGCCGCCTGCTCCTGGCGGTGCTCCTGCACGTGGTGCTGTTCGCTGCGCTGCTGCTGAACGTGTCGTTCCTCGCCCCCTACTCGGCATCGCTCGCCGCGCGCGCCGAGGTGGAGCCGGTCGAGGTGATCGAGGCGGTGGCGGTGGATGTCGAGGCCTTTGAACGCAGGGAGCGCGAGATCCGGACGATGGAGCAGGAGCGGATCGCAGAGGAACTCCGGCGCGAGGAGGAGGCGCGCCGCGAGGCGGAACGGCAGCGCCAGGAAGAGATCCGCCGCCAGCAGGAGGAACAGGCGCGCCGGGAGGCGGAGGAACGGGCGCGGCAGCAGGCGCTGCGCGAGGCCGAGGCGGCGCGCGAGGAGGCCCTGCGCATCCGGGAGGAGGCGCAGCGGCTCGCCGAGGCGGAGCAGGCCCGGATCGAGCAGGAACGGCGCGAGGCCGAGGCGGCACGGGCAAAGGCGGAGGCCGAACGCGAGGCTGCCGAGGCGGCGCGCGAGGCCGAGGCGGCGGAGCGGCGCGCGCGCGAGGAGGCGGAGCGCCGGGAACGCGAGGAGGCGGAGCGGCGGCGCGCCGAGGAAGAGGCGCGGCGCCGCGAGGCGCAGGCGCGCGAGCTCGAGGAGCAGCGGCGTCGGGAGCAGATGGAACAGGAGCAGCGCCGGCTGGCGGCGGCGCGGGCCGAGCGCGAGGCGGCGGAGCGGCGTGCGCGCGAGGACGCGCAGCGGCAGGCCTACATCGCCGAGGTGCAGGCGACGGTGGAGCGGCGCTGGCGCATACCGGAGGGTGCGCGGGCCATGGACGAGGCGGTGGTGCTGGTGCGCATCAACCCGGACACCGGGCGTATCCTGAGCTTCGACCTGCGCAGCTGTTCGGGTGGGGCCGGGTTCTGCGAGTCCGTGCGCCAGACGATGGACCGGTTGCAGTCGCTGCCGAGGCCTCCCGACGCGGCGGCGGTCCGAGGCGGTATCCGTATTCGTTTTTCGCCCGAGACGGGCTAGGTGATGCAGATGAAGCTCAGAAGTCTCCAGATCTGTTTGTTCGGACTGCTGCTGCTGGCCGCTGGCCAGGCCGGGGCGGTCCTCGACGTGACGGTCACCGAGGGCGTGAGTGGCGCGATCCCCGTGGCGGTGACTCCGTTCACCTGGGAGGGCGAGGGCAGTCCTCCGGAGGACGTGGCGCAGATCGTCGGCGCGAATCTTGCCCGCAGCGGGCTGTTCCGGGTGCTCGGGCGGGAGCGTCTGGCGGGAGCGCCGGCGGGTCCGGATGACTTTCTTTCCGAACAGTGGGCCGCGGTCGGCGCGGAATACCTGGTGATCGGGCGGTTGCGGCCCGAGGGGGAGCGCGTGCTGATCGAATTCCACGTGTTCGACGTGCTCGCCAATCAGCGGCTGGGCGGGTTCCGGATTCCGGTACCGCCGGAGATGCTGCGGCGCGGTGCCCATCGCGTCTCCGATATCGTCTATGAACAGATCACGGGTGACGAGGGTGCCTTCAGCGCGCGTATCGCCTACGTCGGCGTCACCGGACGCGGCGACGAGCGGCGCTTCACGCTGGAGGTGGCCGATTCCGACGGTGCCGATCCGCGTACGCTGTACCGGTCCTCCGAGCCCCTGATGTCGCCGGCATGGTCCCCGGATGGGCGGTACCTGGTCTACGTCTCCTTCGAAAACCGCCGCTCCGAGGTCTTCCGGCACAATGTGGAGACCGGGGCGCGCGACCGGCTGGCAAGCTATCCCGGCATCAACAGCGCCCCGGCCTGGTCGCCGGACGGCGAGCGGCTGGCGATGAGCCTGTCGCGCGACGGAACCCCGAACATCTACATCATGGATTTGGATAGCGGTGCGTTGACGCAGGTCACGCGATCCAATGCGATCGATACGGAACCGGCATGGTCCGCGGACGGCGAGACCCTGTACTTCACCTCCGACCGGGCCGGCTCGCCGCAGATCTACGAGATGCGCCTGTCCGGCGGGAGCGCTCGGCGCCTGACCTTCGAGGGCTCCTCCGCGGGTGCGGCCACCGTCTCCCCGGACGGCGAGGCGGTGGTCTACGTGCAGGGGGACGGCGGCGAGTTGCGGATTGCCCGCCTCGACCTGGAGACCCGCCAGGTGACCCTGCTGACGCGGGGCCGGTTCGACAAGTCGCCGAGCTTCGCGCCCAATGGCAGCATGATCCTGTACTCGACCACTGAACGTGGCCGCGGAATACTGGGCTCCGTAAGCCGCGACGGCCGGGTGCACCAGCGCCTGGCGGCACGCACCGGAGAGGTCCGGGAACCCGCGTGGTCGCCTCTGTGATCTACCCGTTCGACAACCTGAATGCCTTGTGAGGAACCATCGAATGAACGCAATGCTCCGTTGGGGTTTGATTGTCCTGATGATCGGCCTGCTGGCGGCCTGTGCCCAGCCCAAGCGCGACCTGAGCGAGGCCGAACGGCAGGCCGCGCAGGCAGCCGCCGCCGAGGCCGAGGCCGAGGCCGAGGCGGCGGAACGCGCCCGGAGGGATGCCGAGGCCCGGGGCCTCGGCGCCGATGGCGACCTGAGCGTGGATCCGCTGGACGATCCGGACAGCCTGCTGGCGGAGCGCCTGGTCTATTTCGATCTTGACCGCGATGCCGTGCGCTCGGAGTTCATCCCGATGCTGGAGGCGCACGCGCGCTACCTGTCGCAGAATCCCGACGCGCGCCTGCGCCTTGAAGGGCATGCCGACGAGCGCGGCACCCGCGAGTACAATCTTGCGCTGGGTGAGCGCAGGGCCCAGTCGGTGCGCCGCGTCATGAATCTGAACGGGGCCCGTGACACGCAGCTGGAGGTGATCAGCTATGGTGAGGAGATGCCTGTGGCCTTCACCCAGACCGAGGACGCGTGGGCGCGCAACCGGCGCGTCGAACTGGTCTACGAGGTGCGGCGCTGACCCCGGTCACGCCGGGGTCTGGTCTTCCCGTGCCCCGGCCCTCCCGCATCGGGTCCCTGCAGTGATGCCAGCCGCGCAGTCGCCACGCACCGGGGTGGGGTACCGGAAGCTTGCAGCACTGCTGCTCGGGATCGGCCTCCTGCTTCCGGCGCCCGCGATCTGGGCCCAGTCGAATCCGCCGGTGGCCACTCAGCACCAGCTGCAGACGCTGGAGACGCGGGTGGAGCGCGTCGAGCGCCTGCTCGACTCCGGGGTCCTGACGGAGATGCTGCGCAATGTCGACGACCTGCAGTCGGAAGTGCGTCAGCTGCGGGGGCAGGTGGAACAGCTGGAGAACGAACTACGCAACATTCGTGCCCGCCAGCGGGACCAGTTCCGGAATCTCGACGAGCGCATCGGGCTGGTCGAGGGTGACCTGGTCGCCGAGCGCTCGCCGATGCCGGAAGCGCTTCCCGTGGACGAGCCCCTGCCCGACGCGGACGAGCAGGAATCCTACGAGACCGCCTTCAACCGCTTGATGGGCGGCGACTACGAGGACGCGATCCGCGAGCTCGAACGGTTCATGGAACGCTATCCGGATGGCGTCTATTCCGCGAACGCACTCTACTGGCTGGCGGAGGCGAAGTATGCGCGGGGCGACTACGAGGCCGCGCTTATCGACTTCGAGGCGGTCCGTGACCGATTCCCCGACAGTGAGAAGGCAGCCGATGCCCTGTTGAAGCTCGGCTATTCGCATTTCGAGCTGGGCAACACCGACCAGGCGCGTGCGGCGCTGGAACAGGTGCTGGAGGATTATCCCGGCACGACGCTGTCGCGCCTGGCACAGGACCGCCTGCGGCGGCTGGACGGGCAGTGACGGAGGCCGTGACCCGCGTCCGCCCGGCGCCGCCCGCTCAGGACCCGGTCCGGATACGGGTGACGGAGATCTTCGTCTCCCTGCAGGGGGAGGCTGCCCAGGTCGGTTGGCCTACAGTCTTCGTGCGGCTCACTGGATGCCCGCTGCGCTGCCGCTGGTGCGACACGGAGTACAGCTTCAGCGGCGGCGAGCCGATGGGCATGGACGCGGTGCTGCAGGCGGTGGAGGGCCACGGTGTCCGTCACGTCTGCGTGACTGGCGGCGAGCCGCTGGCCCAGCCGGGCTGTCTGCCGCTCCTGCAGGCACTCTGCGACCGGGGCCTCGCGGTCTCCCTGGAGACCAGCGGCGCGCTCGATGTCGGCGCGGTGGACCCGCGGGTGAACATCGTGATGGACCTGAAGGCGCCCGGTTCCGGCGAGACCGCGCGCAACCGTACCGACAACCTTGCGCACCTGAAACCGGGTGACCAGCTCAAGTTCGTGCTGGCCGGGCGGGACGACTTCGACTGGGCACTGGCCTGGCTCGGCCGGCATGCGCTCCCCCCCGGGGTCGAGGTGCTGTTTTCGCCGGTTCACGGGGAACTCGAGCCCGTCGCACTCGCCGACTGGATCGTCGAGGCCCGCGCACCGGTGCGCTTCCAGGTGCAGTTGCACAAGCTGCTGTGGGGCGATGTCCCCGGACGTTGACCAGGGCGGCGCAGGCGGCGCAGTGGCCGGCGAGGGGGCGGTGGTGCTCCTGTCGGGCGGTCTCGACTCGGCGACCTGTCTGGCGCTGGCAGGCGCTCAGGGCTATGCCTGTCACGCGCTGAGCATCGACTACGGGCAACGCCACCGTGCCGAGCTGCAGGCGGCGCGCCGGGTCGCAAGGTCCCTGGGTGCGGCCAGCCACCGGGTGGTGTCGGTCGACCTGAGCGCCATCGGCGGTTCCGCGCTGACCGATTCCGGCATCCCGGTGCCGGAGACACCCGCGGAGGGGATCCCGGTGACCTATGTGCCGGCGCGGAACACGACCCTGTTGTCGCTGGCGCTGGGCCTGGCCGAGGCACTCGATGTGCGCCGGATCTTCATCGGGGCCAACGCGGTCGATTACTCGGGGTATCCCGACTGCCGCCCGGCCTTCATCGAGGCCTTCGAGGCGCTGGCGAATCTCGCGACGCGCGCGGGCATCGAGGGTGACGGGTTCCAAGTCCATGCCCCGCTGATCGCGCTCACCAAGGCCGAGATCATCCGCCTCGGGGTCGTGCACGGGCTCGACTACGCGCTGACCGTCAGTTGCTACCAGGCGGACGAGCAGGGGCGCGCCTGCGGTGTCTGCGACAGCTGCCGCATCCGGCGCGCGGGATTCGCGGCCGCCGGGCTTGCCGACCCCACGCGCTATCGGCCGGGTGCGGACTGAACCGGGCCCGCGTCAGTGCGAGCTTGCGTTTTCCGGGACAGCCCGTAGACTATCCAGCCTTCCGGCGGGTCGTTAGCTCAGTTGGTAGAGCACCGGACTTTTAATCCGATGGTCGTTGGTTCGAGCCCAACACGACCCACCATACTTTCAATGGCTTACGAAGGAATCGCTTCCAGCTTTCTTCGTCCCCCGCTAGCCGTGTAAGCACCTTGTAAGCAGTTTCTCGGAACTGCGCAGCTTGGCGCACCCTTGCCCTGCATGCTCTCCTTCCCACCAATCGTGTAGCTTGCCAGGATTGATGTTGCCTGTCCGGCGGGTTGAACGCCGGGAGCGGGAGGCTGACGGGATGGTGAGTCCAGCGCCAACACCATCGCCGAGAACCGTGACCGGCCGCCAGACCTCTTGCGCGTCTGGCATGAACAGGTCGAGCGGTGGATTCTTGCAGAAGCGGGGATCACAGCACCGCAAGAGCGGACGCTTCGCGTGGACTCGGCAGAGCCGCCGGTCGAAGTGAGACAGGAACCGGACCAGCAGTCAGGGTAATGACGATGGCTTTGGCGGGTGTGGGCCGATCCCTGCCTCCCGAATCCAGTATTCGTTGTTGATGGTCCATTTAAACAATCACTGGGCGCATCTGGCCCCCGCTAACGTGACCGGAAACGACACGAGTGTACTGCGCGTGACTGGAGTGCGTAACGATCCAGTCACGCCGGGATCCGGCTCATGGATCGCCGGATTCATCTGGCGCGAAGGTCACTGTGGATGCCGAGGGAGGTTTCCGTGACGAACACTTCAACCCAGCGCTTCGTGCGCGGCGAACGGTACAGGGTTGTGAAGAAGGGCGGCGATTTGCGTGGCTTCCGGCCGACCGGCCCGGGCATGGAAACCCTGTGGCGCAAGGATCTCCGGGTCGGGGATGTCATCACCTGCGCCGGCGGCGCGTTCACGTCGGGTGACGGGGTTCCGATCGTCCGGTGGCTCGACGCGGACGGCAAGCTGCTGGCCAACGACTGCGAATTCCAGCCGGACGACGGTCGCAGGTGGGGGAGTCTTCCGGCCGAGGAATTCCTGGTGAGGATCGGGCCCTGTTGATGGTCTGGGGAGGTTTTGCCCGGCATTGGCGGAACAACCGCCGCGGTCGGCGAAACGGAATCTGCGTGAATGGTGTCGCTGATGGCCGAAGCCGATCCGCAGCAGCCCCCGGGCGCCCGTGCGGCAGGGACGGTATTAGCTTCTAGAGCGGTCACTGAGGTGGCCTTGGGTTTGTGCGCGGATGATTGCCGCACACCCTGAATGGGGCTGATTGCGACGCTCCTTCGGCGCCAGGTTGAGCCCGAGGCTTCGGTTCGTTGTTTTGGTCACGACGGCCGTTCAATGCGGGCAAACAACCGACATCCCGAGCCTTTACTTCTCATGATCAGTAAGTCCGCTTGGTCCCACCTCGATCTGTTGGTTCATCCCAAAATGGCGTGAAGCGCCTGTTTCAGTTCCGGGTAACGGAACTCGAAACCTTCATCCATGAGGCGTTTCGGCATCATGCGGTTGCTGACCAGCAGAAGCTCGGACAACTCGCCGAACAGCAGGCGCAGAACCGGCTCGGGCATTGGGAACAGGGTGGGGCGTTTCAGGGCTCTGCCGAGCGCCTGGGTAAAGTCGGCGTTGGTGACCGGATTCGGGGCGCTTGCGTTGTAAGGACCCGAAGCCTGTTCGTTCGCCACCAGCCAGTGGTAGATGGCCACGATGTCGGCCCGGTGGATCCACGGGAAATAGTGCCTACCGGAACCCAGACGCCCGCCGGCGCCCATCTTGAATGGGAACAACATCTTGGCCAGGGCGCCACCGTCGCGGTCCAGTACCACGCCGGTGCGGACCAGGCAGACGCGCACGCCCAGGGATTCCGCCTTCAGCGCCTCGTTTTCCCACTGCGCGCACAGATCATGCGTGAAACCGGCCGTCGGAGTCGTGTCTTCGTTGATGATGCGGTCGCCCTGCTCGCCGTAGTAGCCGACGGCAGAGGCGGAGATCAGGGCCTTGGGCGGGCTTCCCATGCCCTGCATCCATTCCACCAGTTTTCGGGTGGTGTCCACGCGGGAGTCGACCAGGAGACGTTTGCGGGCCTCCGTCCATCTGCCGTCTGCGATCGAAGCCCCGGCCAGGTTGATGATCGCATCCGGGTTCGGGCCGGTCAGTTCGTCCAGACGTTGGATGGCAGTCGCACCTTCGGCGACCTTCGCATTGGGCTGGCGGCTCCAGACGACCACGTCGTGGCCGTCTCCTATCAGCGTTGGGCACAAGGCCTGTCCGATGAAGCCGGTGCCGCCCGAAACCAGAATACGCACGAGACCACCTGTCTATTGAGAGAGCGCCGCCGGTGTGAAGGGGCGGGGACACGGAAGAATCAGAAGGGCAGCCGCTGCCCCTCGTAATCGAAAAACTCGCCCGACTGCTCGCGTTCGAGGCCGTCCAGCACCTCGAGCAACCGGCACGCGGCGTATTCAGGCGTCAGCACTTCGGGCGCACGGCTGCGATACGGCGCCGACAGCCGGGTCGCGACCGTGCCGGGCTGCAGGGAGGCCACGATCAACTGCCGATGGCTGATGCGCAACTCCACCGCGGCCGTGCGGAGAATCTGATTCAGGGCAGCCTTGGACGCCCGGTAACTCACCCAGCCACCAAGACGATTGTCCTCAATGGACCCAACCCGGGCCGAGAGCGACGCGAAGATGCAGCGGCGCGTGCGGGGTAACAGCGGCGTCAGATGCTTCAGAAGCAGGGCCGGGCCGATCGCGTTGACCGCAAAACCCCGCGCCATCACCGCTGGATCGATTTCCGAGAGTCGCTTTTCCGGGCGGTGCCCCTCGATGGTCAATACCCCGGTGGCGTCGATCATCAGGTCCCAC
>JAABTX010000049.1 GCA_011389655.1 Thioalkalivibrio sp. | reverse complement strand
TCACCGCATCCACACCCCCGGGCGCGGCGGCAAAGATCTCGCGCGCGCGCTCCCGCAATTCATCGATCGACGGGTACGTGCCGCTCTCCGGGCGAACCACCTCGGAGTATTGGAACAGGCGCTGGAAGCGGTACTCACCCCCTTCGTCGATGGTCTCGAGCAGTTTCAGGTTAAAATCGTCGAGTCCCATTACAAAGATGTTCTTCATCCACCACACTCCTTTGTTTTGACCTGCACCGCTTGAACTCTTTTATTGAGACAACCGGGGCGGTTCCATGCTCCCGGCAGAACAGGGCGGACGTGGCAGCCAGTTGATCGGGCTCGCGCTGGACGAGGTTGCGCGCGATGCTGACCCGCCGTGCCGCACCTCCCATTGAGTATATGGACGGGGCCCTACCTCCATCACCCCGCCCCGGCCAATGTCCCTGGCCGGTGATGCCTGCGCGCTCCTGCCGTTGCCTGCAGCCGCGCTCCTGTGCGCGGTCCCGGGCCCGCTTCGGATCGCGTCTCTGTTGCGGCGTTCGCTGCCCGGGATCACCATCGAAACGGGGTGGAGGCTGCCCTGGTCAGGCCCCGTTGTCTGCTGTGCGGCGGTGCCCGCGCGCCAGGCCTCGAACCGGTCCAGGACGCGATGATAGGTCTGGGCATACCACTGCGCGTCCTTCTTGATTGCGGACTCCGCGTTGTAGGGATGCGTTGGTAGCTGGATCCCCATATCGATGCCCGCCTGCGGGTGACGGCCCACCAGGCGTAACGCGGATCGCCGCGCCGGGCCATAGGCCATGCGTTCCGCCAGTCTGGCCAGGGGTTCGGTGCCGGTGGCGTAACGGATGAATTCCCGGGCGCGGTCCGGCCGGGCGGCGCCGCGCGGAATGACCCAGGTCTGCCGCTCCTGGAGCTGGCCATCCCAGAGGATCTCGATCGGGCTTCCGTGGTCCAGGCGCGCATTGAAGAAGCGTCCGTTGAAACCCGAGGCCATCACCACTTCGCCGGTCTCCAGCATCCTTACCGGCTCGTCGCCGTCCCGCCACCAGCGGATCGACCCGGAAAGGGTATCGAGCTGGTCCAGCGCCAGATCCAGACCTCGCTGTGTGCTTAGTACGCTGTAGAGCTCTGCACGGGGAACGCCGAGTGAACGCAGGGCCCATTCAAGGTTCCCGGCCGGGGTGGCCTGGAGCGCGCGCGGTCCCGGAAATTCGTCGAGATCAAAGAGGTGCTGCAGCCTACGGGGGCGCACGCTGCCGAAGGCTTGACGGTTGTAGGCGATCACCGTGGCGAAGATGGTGTGGGTGATCGCGCATCGCTCGCGCGACCCGGGCAGGAAGTCGTCCCGCGCCGGGATGCCGCCAGCGGACGGAGGCAGCTCCAGCCCCTCCAGCGATTGCAGCAGACCGGCCTCGCAGGCGGCCATCGCCTCGCTCATGGACATGTCCACCAGGTCCGGCGGATCCTCGGCGTGCAGGATACTCAGCCCCCCGGAGTACGGCACGCTTGCGATGGTCCCGTTTCCGTCCCGCTCGAACGGGGCGAACAGAATCTCGCGCTGCGCGGCCTCGTAGCTGCCGCCCCAGGTACCGATGATCAGCGCGCCTTCTTCGGGTGTCGCGGCGGCGGGCGCGAGCAGGGAGAGCAACAGTGGCAGGACTCGGCCAACTGTCATGGCCCTGCGCCACCCCGGACGGCGAAGACCCCCCGCTCGCGGCAGAAATCGAGCCGGGAGCGGATCTCGAACCGCCCCGCCGACCGCCACACACGCGCCGGGTTCCTTCGCGTCAGCGGGTGGCATGTTCCTCCCTTCGCATGTCTTCCAGGGTATCCAGGTAGTCCCGGATCAGATCGGATTCGAAGACGGTGCCGAGCAGACGGTTGCGCGCATCCACGACCGCCACGCCCTCGCCGACAAAGTCGCGCAGCAGGTTCATCGCATCCCAGACGGTGGTCTCGGCATTCATCACGATCTCATCGCGGCCACAGTAGCCCCGGGCGAGGGCGTGGTCCGGTGCCTCCAGTATGCGCTGCAGGCGCAGGGTACCGACATACCGGCCGGTATCGTCCACCAAATGGCAGGAGGTCGCGTCGCCGCTCTGCATCGCCTTGCGGGCATCGGCCACGCGGGCTGCCGCGGGCGCTGTCGGGTGGTGAGTGCTGACCAGTCCGGCGATGGTCCGTGACGCCAGCAGAGCCTTGCTGCGTCCACGCGACAGGTCGAGGTCACGATCCCGCAACTGGCGGTCGAACAACGAGCGCCCGAAGATCCGCGAGGCGACCAGGTTGGCCAGCGCGACGCTGGCGAGCGCGGCAATGGTGAGTTCGTAGCTCCCGGTCAGTTCGAACACGATCACCACCGTCGTCAGCGGCGCGCCGATGACGGGTGCGGTGACCGCGACCATGCCGCAGACCGCGAACACCACGAGTTCCGAAGTGCCGCCTCCGAACAGCATTCCGAGCACAGAGCCGAACAACGCCCCGAAGAGACTGCCGATCACCAGTGCCGGACTGAAGACGCCCCCGGAAAAGCCCATACCCAGGCACCAGGCGGTGGCCAGGAGCTTCAGGACCAGCACCAGCAGCAGTTCCCACTGGGCAAAGGCCCCCTCGATGAACGCAAAGCGCAGCGTCTGCGCCCCGATACCCAGGATCTCGGGAAACCACAGTGCAACCAGACCCAGGCCCATGCCGGCAAGCGCCGGTCGGCCCACCGCCGGCAGCGGCAGACGCCGGGCCATGCGCCCGACGCCGAGGATTGCATGCATGTAGGCGACCGCGACCAGGGCGCTCGCCACGCCGAGGATGGGGAACAGGCCGAACTCCCAGATGTGGCGGACAGCGGCCGACTCGATCTGGAACAGGGGCGGCTGCGCCAGAACCGCGTTCGCAACCACGTAACCGGTGATTGCGGCCAGCGCGACCGGGGCAAAGGCGCGCAGTGCGAAGTGTCGCAGGATCACTTCGTGCGCGAACAGGATCCCCGCGATCGGTGCATTGAATGCCGTGGCGATCGCCGAGGCCACGCCGCAGGCGACCGCGATGTTGCCGACCGTGACATCCGAGCGCAGCAGACGCGCCAGCAGCGCGCCCAGCGAACCGCCCATATGCACCAGCGGGCCGTACTGGCCGACTGAGGCCCCGCTGCCGAGTGACACCAGGCTGGATACCCCGGAGATCAGCGCGGGGCGTGCGGGGAGATCATCCTGACGCGTCTGTACCGCGGCGATGACCTCGGCGGGACCGTGAGGCCGTTGCTCGCGGATCCACCGGTGCAGATACCCGACCAGAAGGCCGCCGAGCGTCGGAACCGCGATGGTGGCAAGCGGCAGCCAGATCCCCTCCGAAGCCATCATGCGGGCGCGCGGCGAGATCAGCAGCCATTCGTTGAGCCAGCCGATCGCGGCCACGAAGGCATTGGCCAGCAGGGCCGCCGCCAGACCCGTCAGCACTCCCAGCGCGACCACCCGGGCAACCTGGATCCCGAATCGGCCGGGCCCGGTCGGCTCCGGGCCGGTCGGTGGGAGGGAGCGCCGAGTCATTCGTTGGCTAACGACATGACGCCGTCCGTCCGGGATGAAGGAGGTTCCATGTTAAGCCGGATCAACTGTCACGGCAGTCCTCCGCCCCTGACGATGAAAATCCCCCTCCCCCGCAAGCGCGGGAGGGGGAACTGCTCGACCTTCGTGTTGCCCCCCCTCTTGACCCGTGGCTTTATCACCCGATCTTCGGAGCGGGGTCAGGTCACGAGATGCTCGCGCCAGGTGCCCTCCTCCATCATGGGCGCGAAGATCATGTAGTACGGCCCCCGATCCAGATGGGCGAGAACGCCGTTGTTATGGATCTGCAGCAGCTCATAGTTCACCAGCGCCTTGCCCAGACCCTGGTGCGCATGCTCCGGCGATTCCCATTCCATGTGGACGAAATACTGCGTGGGTGTCTGCGCAGGAATCGGCGGGTTCTCGGTCGGGGCGGTTCCGTAATTGGTCGCATAGCGCGGTGGGTTCGCGCCCAATGTCGCCTTGGTCGCTCCCTCCGGATCCAGCTGGAACGAGCCAATCGCGGAGACACCGATCTGCTTCAGGATCATCCAGCCGATCATCCCGGGGGCGCGCTGCCTGAGCCACTCCAGAGTCTGCCTGGCCCCCTCCTCGAATGCCTCCTCGTGTCCATCCATGACCCAGTGATCCCCGACGACCACGGAGCGCTGGGAGGCCAGCGCGACCTTCGGCACCGGTTGCTGGTTGGCAAAACTGGCCCCAAGCGTATGCGGTATATCCGTCATGCCCAGTACCGTGGGCAGATCGGCGGAGCGGATCTCGTACAGCGGTTCCCAGGGGCCCTCCACCAGCATGTCGAGACAGGCGCCGCACAGCTCGTAGATGGTGTCGAACTGCTCGTAGTGCATCTCCTCGTGAGACTTGACATCCTTCCAGACGGTGTACTGGAACATGCCAATCGGATTGAGTGTCTCGCGCATGTCGAGGGCGCCGCCGCCGTAACGGCCGCCCATGGGGTGAATACCCGTCTGAATCAGTTGCTCGAATCCCAGAAAGCCGGGATGCTTGGCCGTCGTAATACAGACCTTTGGCCCGATCCTGTTCATCTTCTCGTAAGACTCGGGCGTATTTGTCACCTTGCTCATGTTGATCGCAATGACTGGATTCTCGGCCATGGTCTATCACCTCGTCGATTGTGGGCATCGGCAGACACCTGCCTGGCAAGGAACCGACCGGATATCTCGATTTTCGCCCAGTGTAGTTAGTGCCTCGAAAAAACCGGGCACAGCCAGCGGCTTCCCGGATTACGGATCGCCGCCCCGCGCAATGGTCCGAAGGTGCCCGAATCCATCACCTGCTTCAGCCTGGATGCCACCCGGGCGTGCGGCCGTCCGGCTTAACACGTATCCGTGCTGTTCGCCTGCCTACTCCATGCTATCCACGGCATGACAGGACAGATCCTCGGCGACCGTCACCGGCCCCGAATAATGCTCTCGAATCCGTGCCAGCTGAGCATCCAGGTCGTGCAGACTGCGCGCCATCAGATGCGAGAGGACCAAGTGCCGAGGTTCGGTCTCCGCGACGAAAACACCGATGGCCGACGGCCTGGCATGCAGGTTCGCCGCGACACGGCCCGCGTCCTCCCGCGGTGGGTCGATCGGATTAACCAGCCGGGATCCTCGAGTCGAGATTCCTGCACCGCCGTAATCGGCACCGCCGGGCGAAGACCGGTTCCGATCTCAACATGGAACGGCCCGCTACGGCAACGCCCATCCATCGGCATCGGCCATTGCGACCGACGGGATCGAATATGCGCTCGAGAGCTGCACCCGCCTCGACGACGAGCCGGTGATCCTTCCTCGAAGACGACCGGGCGCGGCGGCGGATCGAGGAATATGACCCAGAGCCGGGCGAGCGGACACCGAACCCGCACATTCGGCATCTGTTGGGCAACCCGGAGCGGGCCTTGGGGGTGCTTCGGGGCCGCGGCGTTCGACTCGAATTCGGGTGTGCGACGAAAGCGGCGATCTCGGTCACCAGCTTCTCGCCGGCGATCTCGCCCTTGAGGTACCCGTCGTGATGGTTGCCCGGTCCCGAGACCGGCGACATGCTCGCCAAGTCCTGATCGCTTGATACACTTATCCCCCCGTCAGCCGCACCCCCAGTGCCGCGGCCGGGCGGATCTTGATCTGTTCACCGATTCATTCCAAACGGATTGTGCGCCAATGAAGGACCTCGCCCATCGCCTGTTTCCATTCCTTTCCTGGTTCCCGATGTCGCCTGCGGGTGTGCGGGCCGATGTGATAGCCGGCCTCAGTGTGGCGATGGTTCTGGTGCCCCAGAGCATGGCGTACGCGGCACTCGCCGGCCTGCCAGTGGTGTATGGACTCTATGCCGCGTCGCTGCCCGTGGTGATTGGTTCGTTGTGGGGGTCGTCGCGATTCCTGCACACCGGACCGGTCGCGATGCTCTCCCTGCTGTCCGCGGCCTCGCTGGCGCCCTTCGCCGTGGCCGGCACCGACTACTTCATCCAGCTCTCCATCCTGCTGGCGCTGATGGTCGGCCTGATGCGGCTGTTCCTGGGCCTGTTCCGGCTCGGGATCATCATGAACTTCGTGTCCAACCCCGTGATGGTCGGTTTCACAAACGCCGCCGCCCTGATCATCGGCCTGTCACTGCTGAATACCTTCTTCAATGTCCCGAAGCCGGATACCGGTGCCTTCCTGACGGATTTCCTCGGCGTGGTGGGCCAACTGCCATACGCACACTGGCCGACGGTTGCCTTCGGGGTCGGAACGCTGGTCGCGCTGATTGGCATGAGCCGGGTGATGCCCAAGCTGCCCGGCGTCCTCGTCGTCGTCGTTCTCGGGACGCTGATCAGTGCGCTGACGGGCTTCGAGCAGAGCGAGACGGTCAAGCCGGAAGACATTGCCACCGAAGAGGTGCGGGAGCTCTTTCTCGAAGTGGCCCGGACGCGCAATGAACTGGACCAGACGTCCACCGAAATCGGCGAAATCGGTCCCGAACTCAAGAGGGCCGAGGCCTCGGGATCTGACACTGCGGAACTCGCGGTGCGCCTGGCGCGCCTGCGCGTCGAAGAGGCGCGACTGAAGGAACGTCTGAGCGATCTCCGGATCGAGGCTCACCGTCAAACGCTAACGCGTGAGGCGGCGGCCGACGACAGCGCCGTGTTCCGCGCGCGCGAGGAGGGCGATGCGGACCCTGCCTGGCGGCTGGTCCATGCAGAGCCCGACGCGATCAAGCTGTCGGGTGGTGGCCGGGTGGTGGGCAACATTCCTCAGGGCCTGCCGGCCTTCCAGCTCCCCGTGCTGGACTGGAACGTGATCCCGGCGCTGCTGCCCGCGGCCTTCGTGATGGCCCTGATCGGCTTCATGGAGGCGACCTCCATTTCCAGGGCCCTGGCCGCGCAGCGGCGCGAGAAGCTCGACGCCAACCAGGAACTGGTGGGCCAGGGCCTGGCCAACATTATCGGAAGCTTTTTCCAGTCGTACACCGTCAGCGGCTCCTTCTCGCGCTCCGCGGTGGCCGCGCGTTCCGGTGCGCAAAGCGGGCTCTTCGCGATCGTCAGCGCGATCGGCGTGATCGTCACGATGCTTCTGCTGACACCCTATCTCTATCACCTGCCGTTGGCGGTACTCGCGGCGATCGTGATGTCGGCGGTCTTTGGACTGCTGAACTTCCGCGCCCTTCTCGATGCATGGAAGATTCAGCACGCCGATGGGGCCGCAGGACTGCTGACCTTCGTCGTCACACTCTACATGGCGCCCGATCTCGCGATGGGCGTAATCGTGGGTGTGGTTCTCGCCACGCTCCTGTTCCTGATGGGAACCGTCCGTCCCCGCTCGGAGATCCAGGGCCTCCAGCCGGATGGCTCGCTGGCGGGCGCCATCAGCCATGAACTCCGCCCGGCGGGAGAGGACTTCGTGGTCCTGCGCTTCGATGCCTCACTGGTATTCATGAATGTCGCACATTTCGAAGAGGCGGTGATGGACGCAGTGGCAAAAAACCCGAATGCACGCGCCGTGCTGGTGATCGGGACCAGCATCAACCGCATCGATGCATCCGGGATCGACAAGGTGCGGTCGCTGCTCACCGATCTCAAGGCCGCCGATTGCACGCTGATGTTCAGCGGGCTGAAGAAGCAGGTGCGGGAGGCCATGGAGCGCGCCGGACTGCTTGACGAAATCGGACGCGAAAACGTCTTTCCGAACAAGAGCCTCGCACTCGAGATCCTGCGGCGCAAGGAGGCCCCGAAGGCGGCTCGCGTCGAACCGATGCCGGACGGAACGTGAGCACGGGGCTGTCTGAGCGAGGCGCGATCCGTGCAACGCCACGTCCGGCGGGCCGTACCGTCTTCAGTGCTGATTCCGTCTTAGGGCCATCAGGGTGGCCGGCGGACCCAATAGCTCGAAGACAACGGTGGTGCCGATGGTGAGCGCCAGTATAGTGCCCGCCATTTCGGGAAAATGATTCGCCGCAACGAGTGCCATGCCAATCGCGACGCCCGCCTGCGGCATCAGCGCCACCCCGAACCATGGCCGTTCCCTGCCAGGTGAATGTCCCAGCCCGGCACCTACCCAGCCGCCGAGGATGCGGCTGGCGATGCGCAATCCAATAAAGGCGAGCCCGATCATACCGAGTTCCATCAGCCGTCCGATCTCAAGCGATGCGCCGGCAAGGATGAAAAAGAGGATCATGAACGGCCACTGGATATGCTCGATCTCGTGGAACGCGTGATCATGGTGGCGGGCGAGATTGACGATTATCGCGCCTGCCGTGATGCCGGCCACCAGGAACGACACCTCCAGCCAGAGCGCAGTGCCTGCCGTCAGGAAAACGATGCCCAGGGCCTCGGTCTGCATCGGTTCACCCTTACGTAGTCGCCCGGTCAGAAACGCAGCCGGCACGCCGATCGCCGCACCGAGGGCGATACCGCCACCCAGATCCCGGACCGCGTGGAGCCAGAGATCGTCCTCTGTCCGCCCGGTCAGCATGGCCGCCAGTACCAGCGCGATACTGAACGCGATGATGCCCCAGGCATCATCGATGGCCACGATGCCCTTGATCTTCACCGCGAACGACCCGCCTCGCCCATATTGCCGCAGTACATCCTGCACGGCGGCTGGAGCGGTGGCGGTGGCGATTGCGCCCAGCAGCAACGCCAACGCGGGCGCGACCCCGATCAGCCACAGGCCTCCCGACACGACCACCAACGTGGTGACCACGATCGCGATGGAGATCACCATGATCTCGCGCCCGTGACGCCGCAGCGTCGCGGGCTCGAAGATACCGCCCAGCAGGAACGCCACCATGGTCAGCGCCAGAATGGAGAAGAACTCGTACCAGATCTCCATCTCGATCGGCAGCAGGTCGAATCCCGAGCGCCCCACCAGGACACCGCAGGCCAGCAGCAGGGTGACGCGCGGCAGAAGGGTGCGGCGTCCGACCTCATCCGCAACCAGTCCCAGCAGGAACAGAAGACCGATGGTTATGAACGTCAGATCCAGGGACATACGGACTCCTGGTCAGGGGCCTTGAGGGATCCGGACAGGCGTGGGCACAACCGGGCTTTCGGGCCGCCTCCTCTGCCAAGGCGGCCTTCTGTCCACCCGGTCCATTGCGGGCGGGACGCGATAGCCGCTTTCTGGCCGCGGAGGCGAAGACCAGCCCGGCAGCAGACCGACTACCGGCCGGGCCCGTTTCGACCCCGGCAAACCCTTTGACCATACCAAGATTGACTGTGGGGGTGTAATGCTAAGCCGATCGAGGGCGCGCCCCCGGGCCGTTCCAGCCGGCAATTGTCCGGGACGGCCATGCGGATACTTAGGAGTCCAACGCTCGCATGACCTGCTAGCCGGTATCTGCCTGCTCCGCTGCCAGAACCTGACCTCGCGTGATGCCGAGGACCTTCATGCGCGACGACAGCGTGGTCGGGGGAATCCCCATCAGCTCGGCCGCACCTCCCTTGCCAAAGACCTTGCCGTTGCAGGCCTTCAGGGCGACCAGGATATTCTCGCGGTCGCGCTGACGGCGCTGCGACTCGGTCAGGATCGCATCGCCGGGAGGCTCTGCCGATGCGCAGTCAGGAGGTAACGCAGCGGCCTCGCGGGACTTGTTCCGGGCTGGCAGTTCGAGCCGGAGGCGCCCCCCGTGGCCGAGTATCACCGCCCGCTCGATCACGTTCTCCAGCTCCCGCACATTGCCGGGCCAGTCGTAGGCAAGAAGTGACCGCAGATCCCCCCGGGTCAGTCTTACACCCGCCTTCTTCGCCCGTCTGCAGGCCCGCTTCACGAATTCGGCAGCCAGCGGAGGGATATCGTCCGGACGCTCGCGGAGCGGCACCGACTGGATCGGAAAAACGTTCAGCCGGAAAAAGAGATCCTGACGGAAGCGCCCTCGCCGTACATCCTCTTCGAGGTTGCGGTTTGTCGCGGCAATCACGCGGACATCCACGGTGCGGGTCTGCTCCTCCCCGACACGCTCTACCTGGCCATCCTGCAGCACACGCAGCAGCTTGCCCTGCAATTCGGGCGGGATCTCTCCGATCTCGTCGAGGAACAGGGTGCCCCCGTCAGCGAGCTCGAAACGACCGACACGATCACGGGTCGCTCCGGTAAACGCGCCGCGCACATGGCCGAAGAATTCGCTTTCGAACAGCTCCCGCGGGATCGCGGCGCAATTGACCCGGATCAGGGGACGTTCGGAGCGTGCGCTGGCCGAGTGGATCGCATGCGCGATCAACTCCTTGCCGGTGCCCGACTCGCCAACGATGAGTACACTGGCCTCCGTCGGCGCAACCAGCTCGATCTGCTCGACCACCTTGCGGATTGGGGCACTGGTTCCGATGATGCCGTCGAAGGCACATTCCGTGCGAATCTCCTCCTGCAGATAAGCGTTCTCCATCTCCAGGCGCTCCCGGAGCTGGTTGACCTCGGCCAAAGCCCCCCGCAGGCGCTCCTCGGCCTCCCGTCGGGGCGTGATGTCCCGAAACACCACCACCGCCCCGATCAGGATCCCCCGATCCCGGATCGGGGTGCTGGTGTACTCCACGAACACCGGCCTGCCATCCTTGCGCCAGAAGACCTCGCTGTCGACACGGTGCACGATTCCGTCGCGGAACGCCGCGTAGATCGGGCATTCCTTCTCGGGATAGTGCCTGCCGTCCTGGTGCGAGTGGTGCACGAGATCGTGCATCGTCTTTCCGACCATCTCCGCAGCCGTCCAGCCAAGCACCCGCTCCGCCGCCGGGTTCACGAAGGTGGTCACTCCATCGGCGTTGACTCCATAGATACCTTCCCCGGCCGCGCTGAGGATGAGGCGGTTTTCCCGCTCCAGGTCACGAAAGAACTGCTCGGCATCCCGCCACCAGGCATCCCCGCGCCGGATCCGGTGAACCGTCTCGCGCCGCGCACAGCGCATGCGCCGCGACTGCAGGTCATCGATCACGGCGAAGACCAGCACCCTGGAGCGCAACTCGACGCGGGTGGCCGAGTACTCCAACGCCTTTCGCGAGCCGTCGGACCGCCGGAGCTCCAGCATCTCCGAGCGGGCATGACCCCGTTCCAGGGCCTCTTCCGTGAATACCTGGAGATCCGCAAGCTGTCCCGGGTGCAGCCCGCTCGCCCTTTGGCCTATCAGCTCATCGAGCGGAATTTCCAACAGCGTGGAGGCGGAAGCGTTCGCATCCACGACCCGATCGCTCCATGGATCGAGCAACACCATGGCCTCCGCGCTCTGCGCGAATAGCTGCCGATGGGAAGCCTCCGCTGCCTGTCTTTGCGCGGGCCCACGGCCCCCGCCGTGCCCCACGAACTCTCGTGGTGCATGCCACGAAAGATCGTGGAGCACGAAATCCCGTAGTGCCGGTTCCCCGATGCTCAAGTCGCGTTTTAATCCATGTTTCATGGTGTTGCAGATCCCGTTCAGTTGTTGGCATGACAGGTGCTTGGGTAGCTCACGAGACGCCAAGGCGTACTCCGCCGGTACAAGCGACTGGATTTCGCCCCAACCTGGTGCCGTGACCAGCCCCGGGGCTCGATTCCAGAGCGCTTTGCCGTAACGCAGCACGCGCCATGCCAACGCCATGGCCGGTCCGCGCAACCATCACCGGAGCCAGATCATGACGACCAAGAGCCTGCAGAACCCATTCGACCCTGACAGCGACCTGATGCACAGCCACGCCGAGGAGGCCCGGGAGCACGGTGCCGAGGGCCATGTCTGCGGCCCCGGCTGCCAGCATCATCACACCCGGATCGATGGCCAGGACGTGCCCCTGGAGATGGCGCACTACCACACCCCGACCGAACCGGCGATGGACCAGGAGGCGGTGATCGACCGCGCCGTCGAGAGCGCGGTGGTACGCGCCGTGTTCAACCACAGCGAGGTGGACCGACGGCGATTCCTGAAGCTGATCGGCGGCGCCACCTTTGCCGCTGCCCTCGGCAGCATCTTCCCCTTGGACGCCCTGAAGGCCGCGGTCAAGGACAGCGTGGGACCGCTGGAAAAGACGAAGCTCAAGGTTGGCTTCGTGCCGATCACCTGCGCGACGCCGATCATCATGGCCCATCCGATGGGTTTCTACGAGCGCTACGGTCTTGATGTGGAGGTGATCAAGACGGCTGGCTGGGCGGTCTCCCGCGACATGTCGCTGAACCGCGAATACGACGCGTCCCACATGCTGTCGCCGATGCCCCTGGCGATGAGCCTCGGACTCGGCTCCACTGCCGAGCCCTTCATCATGCCGGCGGTCGAAAACATCAACGGACAGGCGATTACCCTGCACAACAAGCACAAGGACAAGCGCGATCCCCGTCAGTGGAAGGGCTTCCGTTTCGGTGTGCCGTTCGAATACTCGATGCACAACTTCCTGCTCCGCTATTACGTGGCCGAACACGGACTGGACCCGGACCAGGACATTCAGATCCGTGTGGTCCCGCCACCGGAGATGGTTGCGAACCTGCGCGCCGAGAACCTCGACGGCTATCTGGCGCCCGACCCCTTCAACCAGCGCGCGGTGTGGGAGCGCATCGGCTTCATCCACCTGCTGACCAAGGAGATCTGGGAAGGACACCCCTGCTGCGCATTCGCCTGCTCACAGGAGTTCGCCGAGACGAACCCGAATACCTATGGCGCCCTGTTCCGGGCCATCGTTGACGCAACCCAGTACGCCTCCGATCCGGAGAACCGTGGCGAGATCTCGGAGGCCATCGCCCCGACCGCCTACCTGAACCAGCCGGTGCCGGTGCTGCAGCAGGTCCTCACCGGACGCTTCGCCGACGGTCTCGGCAATATCGTCGATGAACCCCAGCGCATCGACTTCGATCCCTTCCCCTGGCACTCGATGGCCGTCTGGATCCTGACCCAGATGAAGCGGTGGGGCTACCTGCGCCGTGACGTCGACTACAACGGCGTCGCGGAGCAGGTCTTCCTGGCCACCGAGTGCGGCGAGATCATGCGCGAACTCGGGTACGAACCGCCGGAGAAGACCTACAAGAACTTCACGGTGATGGGCAAGGTATTCGACCACACCGACCCGGATGGTTACCTGAACAGCTTCACGATCCGCAGGACCTGATCATGGCCGGTCTGAAAATCCGCGCGGCGATCCTGTCGGTCCTGTTTCTCGCGGTCTTCCTGGGGGCGTGGCAACTGGCCACCGCGCCGCCAGGGGCTACCGAACGCGAACTGACGGAGTACGAAATCATGATGGGCCTGGGTGCCGGATCCGGGGCCGGCATGCCCGCGCCCACGGAGGTCTTCGGCCTGGCCTGGGAGGAACTCTCGCGCCCCTTCCACGACAGCGGCCCGAACGACAAGGGCATTGGCCTGCAACTGATGTATTCCGTGGGCCGGGTGCTGGCCGGCTTCGCACTGGCGGTGGTCGTCGCGGTTCCAATCGGCTTTGTCATCGGCATGTCGCCGGTGCTGAACAATGCCCTCAACCCGTATATCCAGATCCTGAAGCCGATCTCCCCGCTGGCCTGGATGCCGCTCGCCCTGTTCACGATCAAGGACGCGGCGACCTCGGCGATCTTCGTGATCTTCATCTGTTCGATCTGGCCCATGCTGGTGAATACGGCCTTCGGAGTGGCATCCGTCAAACGCGATTGGCTGAACGTCGCGCGTACGCTCGAGCTGTCCAGCCTCCGCACCGCCCTGTTCGTGATCCTCCCGGCCGCCGCTCCAACCATTCTGACCGGCATGCGGATCTCCATCGGCATCTCGTGGCTGGTCATCGTGGCCGCGGAAATGCTCGTGGGCGGCACCGGAATCGGTTACTACGTCTGGAACGAGTGGAACAACCTCGATATCGCGGCCGTGATCTTCGCCATCATCATGATCGGTGTCGTCGGCATGCTCCTCGATGCGGCCCTTGCCCAGGCGGGACGGTTCCTGCGTTACCAGGAATAAGGAGACATTGAATGAGCCTGCATTTCATCGAGGTCGAGAACCTCGCCCGAACGTTCCCGCAGCCGGGACGACAACCGCCGCTCACGGTCTTCGAGCACGTGAACTTCACCATCGAAAAGGGCGAGTTCATCTGTGTGATCGGTCATTCCGGATGCGGAAAATCGACCATCCTCAACATTCTCGCGGGCCTCGACGCGGCGAGCGAGGGCGCCTTCGTGATGGATGGCAAGGAGGTCAGCGGACCCAGCAGGGACCGGGGCGTGATCTTTCAGAATCACAGCCTGCTCCCATGGCTCTCCGCGCTCGGAAACGTGTCCTTTGCCGTGCGCGCCCGCTGGCCGGAATGGTCGCGGCGGCAGGTCCGCGAACACAGCCTGAGCTACCTGAAGATGGTCGGCCTGGCAGGGGCCGAGCATAAGAAGCCGTCAGAGCTGTCGGGCGGCATGCGTCAGCGCGTCGGGATCGCACGGGCCTTCGCCATCGAACCCAAGCTCCTGCTGATGGACGAGCCTTTTGGCGCGCTCGATGCGCTGACCCGGGGCGTTATCCAGGACGAACTGCTGGAGATCTGGGGCCGCACTCACCAGACCGTGTTCATGATCACCCACGACGTGGATGAGGCCATCCTGCTGGCGGATCGCGTGATGCTGATGACCAACGGACCGGATGCGCGCATCGCCGAGTCCGTCGTAATCGACATTCCCCGCCCGCGCGATCGTTCCGCCATCCATCAGCACCCGGAGTACTACACGATCCGCAATCACCTCGTGGACTTTCTGATCACTCGCTCCAAATCCCTTCAGGGCCGAGTCGGCGGTCCCGGACAGCAGCCCCGCTCGGTCAACCCGGTCAGGGGGACCGGAGTCCCCGACCCAGGCGGCACACCCAGGGTTGTCGGCGGAACCGGATGACTACCGGATCGCCGCCGGCCGATCACCCCGGGCCGCGATCACCCCGGACCGATCACCCATCGAGCCTTGTCCACCTGCGAGACCTTCCGACTTGCGTTTGAGGAAACAACCAGAGGGAACAACCCATGATGACCAAGATTGAAATGACCGAAACGATCCTGAAGGCCAAATTCGACAAGGGCTGCCGCTGGAGCGACATCGCAGAGGCCGCCGGAATGCACGAGGTCTACGTCACCTCGGCCTGCCTTGGGATGAATCACCTGGACGGTTCATCCGCAGAGCGCCTGTGTTCCTATCTCGGGCTGGACTCCGCGGTGTCCACGGCGCTCGAGGCCTTCCCGCACAAGACCTGGGACAAGGCCATCCCGACCGATCCTCTGATCTACCGCTTCTACGAGGCCGTGAACGTGTACGGAGACACCATGAAGGAACTCATTCACGAGAAGTTCGGTGACGGCATCATGAGCGCCATCGACTTCACCATGGATATCGAAAAGGTTCCGGATCCCAAGGGTGACCGGGTCAAGGTCACCTGGAACGGGAAGTTCCTCCCTTACAAGAGCTGGTAGCGCCCCTGACCAACGGGCACGCGATACTGCCTGAGGCCGCTCCCTGTCGCGCGCTCCCTGCAGGGAAGCGGCCTCCGGTCGGGCCCGACCACGGCCTGATCACCGGGGTCGGCGGGGCCTCCCACAGGAACCGCCGATTGCCAGCCCAGGTGCGTCAACCTGCCTCGCCCTCACGAAGGTAAAGGGAGAACGGCAGGGTCACGACGCGTCCGCTCATCGCGATCTCCAGCAGGCCTTCGAGGTGCTCGGCCTCGTCCATCGAATCGTTGGCCACCAGCAGCCAGTCGCCGGAGCGCAGCTGGAGACGGACACCGTCGACCAGCGCATTCGGCTCCTCGGGCGATACGATGTACAGGGGACAATCCTCGTACCGGGCGATCTCGCCAACGCCGACCACCCACTCGGGCGCGGCGAAGCGCGGGATCGCGTGGACGCGTGCCGGATCGCCGTAGCCGAAGCGGGCGGGGTCGAATGGATGGATCTCCGGGAGCGGAAAGAGACGGATGAATCCCATGCCGTTCTGTCGCTGGACTGGGCCTGCGCTCAGAATACCTCAGGGCACCGCTGCACGGCTCGCGCGGCGGGCGAGGTAATGCAGGTACGGGTTCGCGTGTTCACCTTCCAGTCACCGCGCTCCAGCGTACGGGTCCATTCGGTCGCGCTCTTCACGCTGGTGAAGTCGCCGGTATGAGCGGAATACCTCCCCATCGCACAGGTGCCAACCAGCGGGCAAGAGTACCGGCTGCGAGCCACCGAACGGATGCTTTACACTGCCGTCATAGACGTCGCGGGGCAGCGCCGCGACCCGGCGCCGGCCCCCACCGCGGATTGAAGCCACATGCTCAATGCCATCAGAGACTTCTTCGAACGCAATCTGAGCCCCGGCGGCACGGAGCAGGACGAGGCCCACCGGCTGCGCCTGGCCGTTGCCGCGTTGCTCCTGGAAATGACGCGAATGGACGAGACCGCGCGCGCCGAGGAGTGCTCGCGGGTAGAGACGGCCGTGCGCGAACGCTTCGAGCTGACGCCCGAGGAGACCCGGGAGCTACTTGCCCTGGCCGAGGCCGAGAGCAAGGACGCGACCGACTACTTCCAGTTCACCTCATTGATCAACCGCCACTACGGCCCCGGAGAGCGGGTCGCGCTGGTGCGCGAGCTTTGGCGGATCGCCTACGGCGACGCGATATTGCACCAAAACGAGGAATACCTGGTGCGCAAGCTCGCCGAGCTCCTGCACGTCCCCCACAGCCAGCTCTTGGCGACCAAGCATCAAGTCCAGGGAGAAGGCTGAGGTACAACGGTGGCGATGCCGCGCATCCTCATCCCGAGAGCAGGCAACCAGCGCGCCCCCCCACAGAATGACGGCCACCATCAGCACGGCGAGAACGCGAATGGCGCCGCGTATGACCCGGTGCAGACCTCGGAACAAAGGGTCGGCATGATCGACGGGCAGTTCCTGATGGAGTTCGCTCCCTTCCTCCCGTTTTGTCTCAGAAACAGGCGTCTCGGCTCCGTCGTCATCGACCTTGACGATCCGGGTGCATTGCATTATCCGGCGGTGATCGCCGACTGGGCACTTGGGGTCGGCTACGTACGGGACGACATTAAGAGTTCTGACCACCCGAGGGCTTACGCGGGGTCACCGATTGGCGCGCAGCACGATGATCAGCGGAGAGTCCCGCGATCGCCCTGTGACGTATCTCCGCTCACGCGGACATGATTGCAGGGTTGATCGGCCCTGATGGTCTCGTGTTTCCCATCCTGGGGTTTCAACGCATTGGGATCACAGATTAGCCGACCTGGTGGGGCGGCGAAGTAGACCGTAGTCGACCCAAACCGGCCAGCCATCCGGGCGGGCCGAGTGCCCCCTCTAGAGCGTAAAGCCGACGCCCACCATCGGTCGTCGCTATCGACAGCAAGCACTTCCAGCACACCCTTACAGTACCCGTGGGCGGAAGGATATTGCGGCGAAGTCGGTTGGATTTCCTATCCTTTTCGACTGGCACTCCCTTCGTTCAACGCCCAATTGACCCGGGCGAATCGGTCTTTACGGCCCCGTGTTTGTCTGGGCAAGATCCAATCACCTGTCAGGTAGTGACATCAAAAACGGTAGCCGATGCCGACCGAGGCGTGATGCAGCCAGGCAAAAGCATAGACACTGCTGTTATCGGCGCCCCCCTCCAACGTGCGATAGCCGCCGTAGACATGCCAGCCTGTCGGCAACTCGTGACGCACCTGGACGGCAAGATCAACGGCGCGCCCCTGTGATGCCGCCGCACCCTCGAAATCGAGCACCAGCGAAGTGCGATCCGTAAAGTGATAAGCGCCATACAGATGCAGCAACGGCACCAACCCTAGATCGTCATCCTTGGCGCGCACATCGCCCTGGCGCAACTCGATGTGAGCATCCCTCACCAGCAGTGCAGCTCCCACCCCGAGATCCCAGTCCTCACCACGGTGAAACATCCAACGATAGGTCAGCCGATAGGTATCGAACTTGTAGTTGGCGCGGGTCGGGGTATCGGCATCAAACCGTTCGCCGTCGAAGAACACTGTTCGATCGAGGGTTCCGGTTCCCGTCTTTCTTACCGGCGCCAGGTTGAGCCGAACGCTGTGCTGCTCGTTGAAGTCATAGCCCACATACAGGCGCACGTAGGGATCACCATCGCTTCCAGTCAGATCCCGCAGGTTGACGGTCGTGCCGGTATCGGAGGGAATGCGGGCGCGATTGCGGCTGAACCAGAGAAACCCCGTTTCCAGGTCAACCGCCCAGCCCGACGGCTCCGAATCGAACGCCTGCACCAACCCTGGCATCGGCGAGACCATCAATATCCACACCATGAAACTGTGGCGAAAGGCCTTGAGCATAGGTTCAATCCTGCGAGGCAGGGCATGGCAAAAACAAGCCCGTCCGGGCGTGACTCGTAATCGGGGTTTCGCGGGAGGACTCGACCATGCCAATCAACGGAATCTCAGTATAGGACCCGGACACCGATGACACCATTGCTTTGGGTTGACCCGCGGTTTCGGGACGCGCGCTCGCCCACGTCCACCTGGCGGGGCGCTACACCGACGTGCCATGGAAGGAGGCCATCCTGATCACCATCAGCGCCGTGACAGGGAGTGCCCGTGAACCTTCGGCACCGGCCATACGCATCCCTGGACGACGAGCAGCTCGCAGCTGTCAACTACCTGAACCGGGACATCGCGCCCTCGAATGCCTGCGACAGGCTGCCACGAAGCTTGTAGGGTGACCTGACAGCCAGCGGGAGACTTGCTGATGCGATATGCCAAGAGAACCTTGATCGGACTGCTGGCCAGCCTTTGGCTGACCGGCCTGCTGCTGGCCGGCTGCGGCGAAGAGACCCCGCGCCTTGCCCCTCCCGGAGAGAGCGGCACGCTAAATGTCGTGACTCGCAACGCCGCTACAACCTGGTACCTGGATCGCGAGGAGTCCCCCGCCGGCCCCGAACACGACCTGGTCAGCCACTTTGCCGAATACCGGGGCTGGCAGGTCGAATGGGCAGTGCTCGACACCGTCGCCGACGTGCTTCAAGCGCTTGAGGAGGGCGAGGCCCACATGGCCGCCGCCGGCCTGACCCATCTGCCTTCCCGCGATGCGCGTTTCCTGCCGGGGCCTTCTCACACCGCGATCGTCGAGCAGCTGGTCTGCCACCGCGAGGCGCGCCCGCTACCGCGCAGCGTGGAACAGATGGCCGACGTGGAGATCCGCGTCACGGCGGACTCCAGCTATGCTGAAAGGCTCGCCTCGCTGGCCAATGACCACAGCGGCATCACCTTCGAGGAAGATCCGCGCACCACCGAGATGCTGCTGGCCGCCGTGGCCAAGCAGGAGGTCGGCTGCACCTTGGCCGACTCCAACATCGTAAAGGTGGTTCGCCGCCACTTTCCCGTACTGGAGGTGGCCATGAACCTGAGCAGCGGCGACCGGCTGGGCTGGTACCTGGCCGCGGATCAGCTGGCCCTAGCCGGGAAGGCCCATGAATGGCGCGATACCGCCGCGGCGGACGCCGCGATCGAAGCGATGGAGAACCGCTACTACGGATATATCGGCGAGTTCGATTTCGTCGATCTGCGGGCCCTCAACCGGCGCATCGACGAGCGGCTGCCCGCCTTTCTTGATGCCTTCCTCAAGGCGGAGCACACCACCGGCATGCCCGCCGACCTGCTGGCCGCATTGGCCTACCAGGAATCCCACTGGGACCCCAAGGCGGTATCCCCCACTGGAGTACGCGGTATCATGATGCTGACCCGCAACACCGCCGAGTCGCTGGGGGTATCGAACCGTTTGGACCCCATCCAGTCAATCGACGCCGGCGCACGCTACCTGGCCGACCGCCACCAGCGGCTACCTGAGGAGATCCCTGAGCCCGACCGTACCTATCTGGCCCTGGCCAGCTACAACATCGGTCGCGGTCACTTGCTGGACGCCCGCGAGCTGGCCCGGGAACTCGGCAAGAACCCGGACTCCTGGGACGATATGCAGGAGGTACTCCCGCTCAAGGCCGACAAGCGCTATTACCCCGGAACGCGCTATGGCTATGCCCGGGGCTACGAGCCGGTGCACTTCGTGCAGCGTATCCGCAACTACCGTGACGTGATCAGTGTGGCGCTGCAGGCCGGCGAGACCCCTTTACCGGCGCCCTGAATCGGTTCGTCGGCGCAGCGTCGTCTGGCGAGATTGCGCTGGGCCCGTGAGGCCATGCTGAAGGGGGCGATCTCGTAGAGGCGCCGACAGCCGGCTGTTCCAAATCTCGGCGCTACGCATCGGCCGGCATCTCGAGCGGCGGCGGCTCTTGGAACCGTATACGGAGACCGGCTGTCTGCTCGGCGATCAACTGCAGGCTTCAGGTGAGTCTTCTTCGACATCGATATCCAGATCTGCCGCGACCTGAGCTTGCGGGTGTCGGGCGCGTGCGCCCGCTCCAGGCAGAGTGAAGCCTCTACTCCGTTCTGAGGCCGGGGGCCGACCCAAAGCGGACAACACGCCACTGACTCGCACAATAATCCTGTGCACTGGCCGCAAAGCGGTGCTGCGGTCGATCGCGGTGGTATGCTGAGGCGCTCCCGTGGTCCGGAGGCGGCCGCGCTGGTCTGGGCCGTGGGAAGTCGCAGGGGCTTCGTGGCCATGCTCGCTCAAGTGGGAGAGGCAGCGGGCTTGAAAAACTCAGAACGTGAACCGCACGCCCACGTTCAAGGTGGTGATCTTGCCGAACTCGTAGCCAGTGATCAATGCGATGTCAGGCCATAAGTACCAGCGGCCGTTCAGGCCGACCAGGGTGTCGGAGTCGAAGGTATCGGAGCCCTCGGTAACCACCTCGCCGACCGATGTGTAGCGCACGTGGCCCTG
>JAABTX010000048.1 GCA_011389655.1 Thioalkalivibrio sp. | reverse complement strand
GGTGGTCTCGCCATCGATGTACGGCGGTTGCTGGTAGTGCATGATGGGCTCGGCCACGCTCCAGAAGACCAGACCGATGCCCATGCCGGCGCTGAACAGCATCGCGAACCAGGCGCCGTACCCGAAGATCGGGCGGTCGTCGGGCTGCCCCAGGCAGATGGACCCGTAGCGGCTGAACCCCAGCCAGACCAGGAAGGCGAGGAAGACCGTCACCAGGAGCAGATACCCCCAGCCGAGGTACTCGGTGACGAAGTCCTGGATCGACTCGAACACCTGGCTGGCCAGTGCCGGAGCGACCACACCGAAGCCGACGAACAGCACCACCATGATCGCCGAGGCCGTGAACACGGTGGGGTTCACGGAGGCGAAGAAGGCCTTGGGGCGGTAGTTCATCGGCATCGGTCGTCCTCTTCGCTGGCGTGTCGACCACCCTGCGCCGGTCAGCGGTCTTCCGGGCGCGGTGGCCGTTCCATCTCGCCGATGAGTTCGGCCTCCTCCAGCACGTGCCCCTCGACCGCCGCGTCGAATTGACTGCGCGTGGCGCCGGACTCCAGGTCGAGTTCGACATCGAGGGCCAGCAGGCGGAAGCGGTAGCGATGCACGCCCTCCGGCGGCACGGGACCCAGATATCCGATCTTGCCGAAGGAGTCCATCCCGACACAGGCCTCCTCGCGCAGGTTGAGGGCATCCATCCGGGACCTGTTCGGCGGCACGTTCCAGACCAGCCAGTGGGTCATCTCGCCGAGCGGCGAGTCGAGGTCTTCCAGGATCAGTGCCAGGCTGCGTGCGGCCGCGGGTACATCATGGATCTCCAGCTCGGGCAACCGGTTCTCGTTTGGCGCGGACGCGCTCCAGGGTATTCGACCGCCCGTCTCGAAGGTGGGGCTGCTCAAGTGCATGAATCCTCTCCGGATCAGATCGTGCCCAGTGTTCGCGATGTCAGAAAGCGGAACATAGCGGGGATCCCGGAGCAAGGGCCGGCGCACGGATTGGCTCCCCGATGGGGCTCCCCTCCCCCGGGGACCGAGGGCGCTGAGCGCTGACCAATCCAGCGCCGGCCGCGTCCCGCGGCGCCCGGCCCGGCCCCGCATCCGGGTCGCTGGCGTCTTCGTGTCCTCCGCGCAGCGTTATGATGATCCGGTCACCGCATCAAGGCCACGACAACCGAAGGCGGGAGATGAGGTTGGGACAGCGCGTGAAGGAAGAGCCGGATCCCGGGGGCGGGCATCGTCGTCGAGCGCGGAACATCGACGCAACGGGCCGCTGCCGTTCGGCCCGGCCGGAAGGCGCTTGTCGGGGGGCGTGGCCGCTGGGGCTGATTGCGGTCGCGGCCCTCGCGCTCGGGGGCTGCAGTACCGTTCCGGAGCATCCGGCCCCGGAGCCGGAGATCTGCCAGGCATTGCTGACCGAACTCGACCACGCGATCAGCACCAGCACCCACTTCGAGCCCGGCCTGCGGCGCATCGACGGCCACCCGCTCCTGCGCACCAACCGCTTTCTCGCGAGCTTCACCTACGACGAGCTCCTTCCGAACGCCCGAACGGCCTGGCTCGGTCACGCATTCGAGCTGGGCCGGGACGCTTATGCCGTGGAATCCACGCGCCTGGACAGGGACACGCGCCAGGCCCTGGCAGACCGTCACGACTTCACGGACCTCGACTCCCGACTTTCGTCGTGTTTCCTGGCGACCTCCCCGCCCGAGGCGCTCGACACCTCGACCTACCGGGTCCCGGACAGCTACAGCTCCGCGGCCAGGATCCTGGGTTTGTATCCGGTCACCGGCCTGGTCGCACGGGGCTTCATCGCGGGCTACCGGCGCGACATGACCGCACGCTACCTGGCCGGGCGCGCAACCCGCTTCGAACGCCGGAGCGAGTACTCCGGACCGCAGGCGGCGGATCCGTCCGCGCTGCTTCCGGTCCGGCTGGATACGGACGCACTGGGTATTCCCCGGCTCTCCGCAGTCGAGCAGGATGCGCTGTTCCGTCGGTTCATGCCGCAGGTGGTCGTCGAGCAGCGCTCCGACGCGGACCGCATCGGAGCGCCTCGTCTGGACGAACAGGGGCGAATCGAGATCGACACCACACGGCCGGTGGTCTTCACCTTCCCCAGTCACACCCGCCTCGGGTCCCGCATCCTGCTCCAGCTCAACTACGCCTTCTGGTTTCCCGAGCGCCCGCCCGAGCACGGCCTGGATCTGTACGCCGGCGACCTGAGCGGCATCCTCTGGCGAGTCACACTGGATCACGAGCTGCGCCCCGTGCTCTACGACAGCATTCACCAGTGCGGCTGCTATCACAAGCTGTTCATCCCGGCGGGCAGCCGCATTGACCTCGAAGGACTGGACGGCGAGCGCCCCCTGACCTTCCCCCTGCCACCCGGTCTATCGGGAGACCGCGGCCTGCGGCTGCGGCTGGAGGCGGGCAGCCACTACATCATCGACGTCGGTGAAGCGACCCCCTCCGCGTCCACCGAGCATTACGCCCTCGAGGACTATGCATCGCAGCTGCAGTTGCCCGCGGGGGATTCCGCCCGGAGCCTGTTCGGCACGACCGGTGTCATACAGCAGTCGCAACGGCCGGAGCGCCTGCTGCTGTGGCCGCTCGGCGTTCCCTCCGCGGGCGCGATGCGTCAGCGGGGACTGCACGCGATCGCCTTCGTGGGGCGCCGGCACTTCGATGATCCAGACCTGCTCGAGGCCCTTGGCTTCACCTTCGAGCCGCGCTGAGGCGGCCGTGCCAGGTCGCGGCCAGGGCCATTCGCGACCGAGGATCGCTGCTCCGAAGGCGAATATCTGCCACCATAACGCCTTCGATGGATCCTGGCGGCATAAGGACGACGCGCGGCGATGTGGGTACACCTTATCTGGTTCGTTCTCGGCCTGACCGTACTGGTGCTGGGCGCCGAGTCCCTGGTGCGCGGAGCCGCGCGGCTGGCGGGATCCGTGGGGGTGTCGCCGCTGGTGATCGGCCTGACCGTGGTCGCGTTCGGGACGTCCACGCCGGAGATGGCGGTGGCCGTGCACGCATCCCTCGCCGGGACTCCCGACATCGCGATCGGCAACGTCATCGGCAGCAACATCGCCAACATCCTGCTGATCCTGGGCATCGCGGCCGTGATCATTCCCCTGGTGGTCAGCGAACAGGTGATCCGCCAGGAGGTCCCGGTGATGATCGCCGCAACGGTGCTGCTGCTCGTTCTGGCGATGGACGGACTCATCAGCCGGATCGATGCCGGCATCCTGTTCACGCTGGTCGTCGTCTATACGGCCTTTCTCATCCTCCAGTCCCGGCGCTCGACGCGAGCGGCCGCCACGGCACCGGAGATGGACCTGCCGCAACCGTCCCGTTGGGATCGGCACTGGGCCGTCCAGGTGCTGCTGATCGTGGTCGGGCTCGCCGCACTGGTCCTCGGTTCGCGCTGGCTGGTCGAGTCTGCGGTGGTATTCGCCCGCTTCTTCGGGATCAGCGACCTGATCGTCGGCCTGACCATCGTTGCGGTGGGCACCTCGCTGCCGGAGATCGCCACCTCCACGCTGGCGGCCTTGCGCGGGCAACGCGATATCGCGGTCGGCAGCGTGGTCGGCAGCAACCTGTTCAACATCCTCGCGGTGCTCGGCGTCACGGGTCTGGTGTCCCCATTCGGCATCCAGGTCGCGGAGGCGGCACGCAACCTCGACCTCTGGGTGATGCTCGCGGTCGCGCTGGCCTGTCTGCCGATCATGTTCACGGGACGCGAGATCTCGCGCTGGGAAGGCACGGTGTTCCTCGGCTATTACGCCGCCTATACCGGCTACCTCGTGCTCGCGGCCCAGCAGCACAGTGTGCTGCCGGCCTTTTCCCTGGTGATGCTGGGTTTCGTGTTGCCGATCACGATCCTCACCATCGCGGTGAGCCTGATCGGTCATCACCGCCGCGCCGGATACGGGCCGCGGCCGTGAACGCCCGCTGCGGGCTGCCCGGCGGACGACGGGGTATTGACGCGAACGGCGAAAGGACCGGCAGCCGGCGGCGATTTTCTGCCGCCCCGCCCAGGCCGCGGCAACGGAGAACCGCCCGATTCCCTGGAAATCCAGGCACCTGACGGCTCGAACGGAGCCTGGCACGCCCCCTGCATGCCGCCCTGTCGAAGTCGTTGTTCGCGGGGATTGGCATGCGCAGGAAACTCTATTTCGGTCTCACGCTGCTGGGCACACTGGCGGTCGCCGCGCTGCTCTGGCTGAGCCTTGGCCTGAGCGGCGTCAACCTGCCCGGCCTGGCGCTGGTGCTCGGCGGCACCTTACTGGCCTCGGTGATCGGTCATTCCCCCGGCCCGGTGCTGAGCCTGCTGCGCCGGATCCCCGTGCTGTTCCGGGAGACGCAGACCTCGACCGCCGTCGACTACAAGCCCTTCCTGCAGATCGCCGAGCGCTACCGCCGCGGCGACGTGCGCGGCGCGGAACAGGCCGCGACCGCGATCCAGGATCCGTTCCTGCGGGGCGGCACGCGCCTCGCCCTCGACCCGCACAATGGCGAGGAACTCGGACGCATGCTGCACTGGCGCATCCGGCAACAGAAGGAGGACGACCATCGCGACATCCGCATCCTGCGCACGATGGCCACCTTCGCGCCGGCCTTCGGCATGCTCGGAACGCTGTTCGGGCTCGTGGCCATGCTCGGGAGCCTCGGCCAGTCCGGCCTTGAACACATCGGCATGGCCATGGGCTTCGCGCTGATGAGTACGCTCTATGGCCTGCTGATCGCCAACCTGGTCTTCCGCCCGCTGGCGCTGAAGCTGGAGGACCGTTCGCGGCAGCAGCTTCTGCACATGAACATGCTGGTGGACGCGATCATGATGCTTTACGAACGCCAGCACCCGGTGCTGATCGGTGAATTCATGGGTGCGGCTCGACCGGAGCCGGAACCCGGGCGCGAGGCGCCGAAGGGACGGTCCATGTCGTTGCAGGGAATGCGCGCATGACGGGACGGGTGCTGCTGGAGCGCCCGGGAGGCTGGCGGGCGCGCAGTCGCCCTGCAGCGCCGGCGGTGGCCGCGCCGGCCTGGAAACGACGGGAGACCGTCGAATTCGAGGAAGCCGAGGCCGATCACGCCTCCGGCGACAGCGGCTGGACCGTCGGGTACCTGGACCTGCTGCTGCTGCTGGTCACGTTGTTCGCAGCCCTCCTGGGCGCCACCTATCTGCAGGTGAACCGGCTGAGCGCCGTGGAACCCCAAGAGATTCAGCCGCTCGCCCGTTTCGACCCTCCCGTTGCGGCGTCAGCCCGGAGCGAGCCGGATCCCGCTGTCACCCCGACGGCGGCCGGTCCGGCTGCCGGCTCCAAGGCGGAATCCGTGGCCGGGTTCGAGCCGGCGGTCTGGCACGCCGCACTGGCACCGATCCTCAGTGAAGAGGTGCCGCCCGCCCGGGCGGAACCCGTATCCGACGGCCGGGCGGACGAAGCGCCGAACGCCCCGGAGCCGGCTGCGTCCACGCCCGGGGAATCCCCGGACCCGCCGACGGTCGGGCAGCAGGGGGCGGAGCCGTCGGTGCCGCCCGCGTTCGAGGCCCTGATGGATCTGGTCGCGGCCCGCGGCGAACGAGAGGACCTGGAACTCCTGCTGGATCGGCACCAGCTTCGCCTGGAGGTCGGCGACGGCATCCTGTTCGATTCCGGTACCGCCGATCTGAACCCCACCGGAGAGGTGCTGATCGAGGACCTGGTGACGGCGCTGCAGGACGAACGGCTGAAGATCTCCCTGGAGGGACACACCGACGACATTCCGATCAGCACGCCGCGGTTTCCGTCGAACTGGGAACTTTCGTCCCTCCGGGCCACTACCGTCGCCCGGGAGCTGATCACACACGGGATCCCGCAGGAGCGCATCCGCGTGACCGGGCATGCCGACACCCGCCCCCGTGCTCCGAACGATTCCGCCGCCAATCGCGCACTGAACCGGCGCGTCAGCCTGGTCCTCGAGATGCGTGACGAACCCCCTTCCGGTTCTCTCTGAGCGCGGTTCGGCCCGACGGCCCCGGTGATTGCGCACTAACCGTCGAGATGGTGCAAAAGATTCCCCGGGACGGCGTGATTCGACCGGTCACGGCGTTGACCGGGGGTATGCTTTGCGTCACTCTCGACCGAGCGCAGGCGTTCCAGGATGAAGAGCCGGAACGATCCGCGCCCTCATGACACTAACTTCGACCGCTGACCAGGCACCGAGAACAACACAGACATGAACATCCCAACCCGCGCCGGCCTCTTCACCGCCCTCCTTGCTCTCACCTTCTCCACCTCTGCGCTCGCCCAGGGCAGCTGGACCGAGCGGCTGAAGGGGACCGTTCCCGACTTCTCCACGGAGCCCGCCGAGCCCGATGCTGCGCCGGATACGGTACCGCTCGATGCCGAACACCAGACACTGGCCGCCGGGCTGAAGGAGGCACTGGTCAAGGGGGCCCAGCGGGCCATCGAGACCGCCGGCGCGTCCGACGGTTTCATGGACAACGCGCAGATCCGGATCCCGATGCCCGGACCGCTTGATACCGCGAGCAGCCTGTTGCGCGGTGTTGGACTGGGCCGGCAGGTCGACGAGTTCGAGGAGAGCATGAACCGCGCCGCGGAGAAGGCGGCACCGCAGGCGGAAGAAATCATGCTGCAGGCGATTCGCGACATGAGCATCGAGGACGCGCGCGGCATCCTGGTCGGACCTGCCGACGGTGCCACGCGCTTCCTGCGCCGTCGCGCCGGCGAACCGATCGCCGAGGCCTTCCGGCCGATCGTCAGCGAGTCGATGCAGGAGACGGATGTGACCCGAGCCTACACCGAGCTCACCGAGCAGGCCGGCAACCGCGTTCCCGGCATTGCGGGGCTCGACGACTTCGACCTGACCGAATACGTGACGAACCAGGCGCTGGACGGCGTGTTCACGTTGCTGGCCGAAGAGGAACGCAGGATCCGCGAAAACCCGGCGGCGCGCACCACCGACCTGCTCAAGGAGGTCTTCGGAAACTGAATCCGGCTGACGAGGCCTCAGGCGTCGGCCAGTAGCTGCACGTGCAGGCGCTCACCCAGCCGTTCGCGCGCGATCTCCACCAGATGGCGATGATGCGTGAAGAACAGCACCTGCGTTCGGGTGGCCAGCTGTCCCAGCACCTCGAAACCGGCCGCTGAACGCTCGTCGTCGAAGTTGACGAACAGATCGTCGGCGACGAAGGGCAACGCCGGCGAATGCTCGAGGTAGTCCTCGATCGAAGCGACGCGCAACGCGAGGTAGAGCTGGTCGGCCGTGCCGGTACTGAGGCCGGGCACCGGAACGCTTGCGCCGCCAGGCCGCACCCCGGTCAGCTGCGGCTGGTCCCGATCGTCATAGTCCACCCGGAGCGCCGAGAACGCGCCCCCGGTCAGGCTCGCGAAGATCTCCCCTGCGCGCCGCAGCATCGGCGCCTGCTTCTCTCGCCGAAAGCGATCAATCGCCCACTTCAGCAGTTGCGCGGCGGTGCGCGCGCGCACGTAGCGCTCCGCGGTCTCGCGCATCCCGGCAAGTGCCTCCTCACGGTCCGCCGCCACCCGGGCGGCGGCATCATCGCCGCCGATCGCCGCAAAGGCCTCGCGGGCCGACGCACGGTTCTCGACCGCCGCCTCCAGACGTGCGCGCAGATGCCGCAGTTCCTGCTCGATGGCCTGCTCCCGCGCCGCCGCCCGATCCACGTCTGCATCCGCGCACTCGCGCTCCAGCTCCGCCACGGGCAGGCCATCGCCCTCCTGTTCCAGCATTCGCACGATACTGTCCAGTTCGCCGCGCAGCCGCCTGGCCCGGGTCGCCCGCTCGATGGCGGCGCGCAGATCCCCGGTGGAATCGACCCCGGCGGCCTCCATCAATCGCGTCAGGGTTGCCTGCGCCTGGCGCTGCTGGTCGCTGGTCGCGGCCATCTCCTCTTCCAGCCTGCGGACCTGCTCTGCCCGGTCCTGCTGGCGCTTGCGGGTCTCCCGTGCCGCCTCGAGCCGCCCCTCGATCTCCACCACGGCCTCCTCCGGGCCGTGCTCCGCGAGTTCCGGGGCCACCTCTTCGACGAACGCGCGGACCAGCCGCGTGAAGGCCTCGATGTCACCCTGGATCTTCTCGATCCGGTCGTGCCGCAGATTCCGGATCTGGGCGGCCAGGCTCTGCAACGCCTCGACGGTGTCCAGCTGTCGCGCGATCTCCGCGGCATCCGCGTCCGCGCGAAGACCGAGGTCGCCGATTGCGTTTTCCCAGCGCTGCTGCCAGCCGTCACGGGCCGCCTCCGCACGCTCGGCTTCACGCCGGCGTCGCTCCACCTCGTCATCGGCCGCGCGCAGGTCCTCCTCCGCACGCAGCCGCTCGCCCTCGGCCTGTTCCAGCGCGTGCAACAGATCGACGCCTCGCTGCAGCAGCACCGGCAGCGGCTGCGCCTCCGTCTCCTGCGCACGGCCGTGGCGCCTGAACTCGCCGATCAGGCCGTCGCGCGCTCGTTGTTCCTCCTTCTGCAGCGCAGCGAGACGCACGGCCGCCTCGTCCCGTGACCGGAGCAGCTGCAGCACCTCGTCCCTGGACTCCAGCCAGGCGAGCATCGCATCGGGCGCCAGGGGCTCCAGCCGCGCCGGCGCCCAGAGGGCGCGCCATTCGCGGCGCAGCTCTGCGCCCTCCCCCGCCAGTGTCTCCAGCCGCCGCGACACGGCAGCCACAGCTTCCCGCTGCATTTCGACGGCGTCGGCAAGCTGGGTCAGGCGTCCCACGGTCTCGGCACGCTCGAACCGCCGGTCCGCGATCGCATCCGCCTTCAGCAGCGCGGAGCGAAAGTGCCCGGCGAGATCGTCGGGCACGTCCGCGAACCGCGCCTGATCCTGCGCCGGCAGCGTCTCCCCCCGGATATGACGGCGTTCCACCAGCTCCCAGATCCGGTCGCGGTCTCGTCTCGCCTCCGCGAGTTCCTCTCCGGAAAGCTCCGCGCCGTCGCGCGATGCCCGCTCCAGCGTCCGGCGCAGCCGGAGAAACTCCTCTTCGGCATCCTGCATCTGGCGGCGCAGATCGCGGTCGCGCTGTTCCCACTCGAGGAGGAGATCGCGCATCCGCTGCACCTCGGCCCGCGCGGGTACCGGCAGGTCGACCAGATCTTCCGGACGTCCCACTGCCGGCCGCATCCGCGTATGCAGACCTTCGGCGCCGAGCCGGGCCTGCTCCCGCTCCCCGGACGCCGTCTGCATCCTGCCAACCAGGTCACCCTGACCACGTACCGTGGCCACCCGTGCGGCCAGCCCGCCGCGGTCCGGAGGGGCCGGGGCGGATTCGAGACGGGCCAGGACCCGCCGCCGGCGTTCTTCCGCTTCACGCAGTGACTCCCGGGCGACGGCAAGGCCCGAGGTGATCTCCCCGCGTTCGGCCAGCAGGGATCTCGCGAGCCCGAGCTTCACCCGGGACGGCAGGGCCGCGATCACCGCATCCGGCTTGCCGGCCGACCAGCCCAGATCCGTCGCCAATGCCAGCAACCGGGATTCGGCCGCAGCCAGTTCCGCCTGGCGCTTTGGCAGATCCCCGCGCGCACGGCGCATCTCGATGCGCCGTTCGTGCAGCAGGCGGACCTCGTCGCCACGCAGCAGCAACGCGGCATCGGCGTTCAGTCCCTTCAGTTCCTCCCGAGTCTCGCGAATCCTGTCCGCCAGCGTCTGGATGCGGGTCGACGCCTCCAGCGCACGGGCCTCCGCCTCGAGCCGCTGTTCCTCGGCGTCCTCGGGGATCACCATCGGCCGCCCCATCGCCGCGAGCTCACGGGCCAGCTCCGCCTTTCTGCGGACGTCGCGGTGGACGCGCCGGATCCGGGCCAGGCGCCGGCCCTCGGCCTGCACGCGCACGTACTCTTCCTCGAGTTCCGCGTGCGTCTCCTCCGCAGCCGCAACCGCGGCCCGTCGCTCCTCCCACTGCGTCGCCGTGACCGTCTGCTCGCGCAGCTCCCGGTCCGCCGCCTCCAGCCGGTCGGCCGCACGGGTATACAGCCGCTTCGAGGCCCGGCGCGGTCCCCAGAGCCCGTCGGCCTCCTGCTCCAGGGCCGTCAGGCGCTGGCGCAGGTCGGCAATCCCGGCACCGGCCGCGAACAGCATCCGGCCGATCTCGTCGCGCGCATCGAGAATCTCCCGTCCGCCCTGCTCCAGGCGCCGGTGGTCGAGGCTGAACATGCGTTCGAAGAAGGGGCGATCGGCCCCGGCAAGGAACGGATGCAGCACGGACTCGCCACCCGGCAACGGCAGCTCGTCGGGGCCCAGCACAGTGTCCCGGGTGCCCTTGCGGCGCAGGAAGCACAGCGTGTCCGTGGCCGATTCGAGGACCGCGCCGAGGCGCATCTCCCGGTACTCGTGCAGGAAGTTGAAGTCCGACTGCATGGGGATTCCGAACAGCAGATCCTCGATCGCCGCCAGCGCGGTGGACTTGCCAGCCTCGTTCGGCCCGAAGACCAGATGCAGGTCTCCGGCACCCGACGGGAAGTCGATCGACCGCCCGGTGAAGTGGCCGTAACGCAGCAGATCGAGGCGGCGCAGCCGCATCTCAGTCGATCTCCGCGGTCAGCCGCGCCAGCAGGTGGGGCAGTACCGCTGCGATCAGCGCGCGCTGATCACCGCCGAGGGCCACACCGAGAATCGAGTCTCCCTCGATCCCGGCGCGCACCGCGTGGGGCAGCCGTTGCAGCATCTGCCCGGGATCCTCGCCGAGCCGCTCGAGCAGTTCCGGATCCGCATGCGCCTCCTGGAGCATGCGCTGCAGCTCACCGAGCGCATCACCGCGCACCGGCTGATCGGCGGATCCGGCCCCGGGACGGGTGGCCACCACCACGCGCTCCACCCATGCGGCATCGACGCCCAGTCCGGCCGCGATCGACCGCGCCTCCGCGAGCAGATGGTCCTCGGCCGCGACAAGCTGCCCATGCCTTGCGCTGCGGCCCCGCAACTCGACCCTGCAGGCCAGCAGGCGCCCGTCGGACTCCCGCTCCACGGCCTGCTCCAGGGCCGCGCGGATCCGGCTGACGGCGCCCGCCACCTCGGTGTCCGCGTCCATCTGTACCGGCACGCGGCTCCAGCGGACCACATCGACCGGGACCGCCGCCAGGTCGCTCAGGCGGCCATCCGTCACGGTGACCAGGACCGCTCCCTTGGGTCCGGTCTCGCGGATATGGCGACCCTGCAGGTTGCCGGGGAAGACCACGAAGGGATGTTCGTGGAGGACCTGGAACTGATGCACGTGACCGAGCGCCCAGTAGTCGTAGCCCCGGGCCAGAAGGTCCTCCAGGGCGCACGGCGCATAGTTCTCGTGGCCACCCATCCCGCCGAGCCCGGTGTGCAGCACGCCGATGTTGAGGTCACAGTCCACCGGGTCGGGATACCCCGGCACGAGGTTCTCGCGGGTGTCGCGGTGCCGGAAACTCCGGCCGTGCAGGGCGACGCCGAGTTCATCCAGCACGAAGGTGTCGGGTGCGCGCGCCCCGAACACCCGCACATTCGCGGGCAGCGACAGCCGGCGCGTGATCTGGCTCTCCGCGTCGTGATTGCCGTGCAGCAGGAATACCGGGATGCCGGCCTCGTTCAGGCGGCCCATCTGTGCCGCGAAGAACAGACCGGTGCGGTAATCACGCCAGTCGCCGTCATAGAGATCGCCGGCAACGACCACGAAGGCGACCTCCTCGGCAAGCGCCAGCGTGACGAGCTGCTCGAAGGCCTCCCGGGTCGCGCCCCGGATCCGTTCGGCGGCGCTCCCCTCCTGCCCCGAGAGGCCCCGAAGGGGGCTGTCGAGGTGGATGTCCGCCGCATGCAGGAACTGGAAGGTGGCCATCGGGATCTCCCTGCTCAGACCGTCCCGTCGTCCAGCGGGTCCGGAGGCGCCGGCCGTTCGCGCAACAGCACGCTGGCAAGGGCCGGCAGCAGCACCAGCGCGGCCAGCATGTTGACCAGGAACATGAAGGCCATCAGCAGGCCCATGTCCGCCTGGAACTTCAGTTCCGAAAGCATCCAGGTGCCCACGCCCACGCTCATCGTCGCCGCGGTGAACATCACCGCGGTTCCGCGCTGGCGCAGGGCCTGGAAGAAGGCCTGTGGCAGATCGTCTCCGTGGCTGAAGCGATGGGACATGCGCTCGTAGAGGTAGATGCCGTAATCCACGCCGATCCCGACCGCGATCGCGAGCACCGGCAGGGTGGAGACCTTCAGGCCGATGTCGAGCAGCGCCATCAGCGCACTGCACATCACCGCGACGATGGACAACGGCAGCACGATGCACAGGGTCGCGCGCCAGGAGCGGAATTCCGCGAAGAACAGCAGGCCGATCGCCCCGAAGACCAGCAGCAGCATGGTCACCGCGGCCGCGTCCACCGCCTCGTTGGTCGCGGCCATCACCCCCACGTTACCGGACGCCAGCAGCAAATCCAGCCGGTCGGACGGGTTCTCGTCGCGAAAGCGCTTCACCTCGTCGACCACATGGGCGATCGTTGCCCCATCGTGGTCCCGGGTAAAGATCAGGATCTGCATCGCGCTACAGTCCGTATTCAGCAGGCCGGTCGCGGTATCGACCGGTGTCACCGCCTGGGCGAGGATCAGGGGGTTGCGCGAAAGCGCACGCCAGCGCGGGTCGCCCTCGTTCCAGCCCGCGGAGATCACCTTCGCCACCCCAGGGAGCCCGACCACGCTCTGCACCCCGTATACCCCGCGCATCGTGACCTCGAAGCGATCGAGGGTATCCATGATCTCGAAATCGGTGCAGGCCCCGTCCACGCCGCGACTCTGGGCGATCACGGACAGGATGTCGACACCGATGGAGAAGGACTCGACGATGGCGGCCGAATCCAGATTGTAGCGCGAGTCCGCGCGCAGCTCCGGGATGCCGGTGCCGACATCCCCGGTGCGCAGATCCCGCGACTGCCAGGTGGCGGCGATCAGCACCACCGCCGTGACCGCCAGCACGATCCGGGCCGGGCCGGGCTCGGCAAGCCGCCGGAGCCGCTTCCAGATCCAGTCACCGGCATGCTCCCGGACCCGCGCCCGCTCGATCTCGCGGGGCGACAGCCGCACCCAGGAGAGCAGCAGGGTCAGCAGCAGCATGTTGGTGATCAGCATCAACGCGACCCCCAATCCGGCGGTCAGCGCCAGTTCACGCACCATGTCGATCTCTATGCGCATGATCACCAGGAAGCCCACCGCGGTCGTGGTCAGCGCCATCGCACCCGGCAGGAACAGCCTGCGGAAGGCGCTGTGCGCGGCCTCCATCGGGGTTGCGCCGCCAATGACCGCGGTGCGCCAGGCGTGGGTCATCTGCACCGCATGGCTCACGCCGATCGCGAAGATCAGAAACGGTACCAGGATGGACATCGGGTCGATTCCGAACCCGATCAGCGGCAGCAGGCCGAGCAGCCAGACGACCGGGATCAGCGCCGCCACCAGGGTCAGCAGCGCGAGGCGGATCGAGCTCGAGTACCAGTACAGCAGCAGTGCGGTGATCGCGAAGGACAGTCCGAAGAACACGACCACCCCGCGCGCGCCTTCGGTGATGTCGCCCACCGCCTTCGCGAATCCGATGATGTGTATGTCGAGCTCTTCTCGCTCATGGCGCTCGCGGATCGCCTCCAGCCGCTCAGCCACATCGAGGTAATCCAGTCGCTCGCCGGTGGAGGGGTCAACCTCGAGCAACTCCGCCGTCACCATCGCCCCGGAGTGATCGTTCGCCACCAGGCGTCCGAGCTGTCCGGACTTCAGCACGTTCTCGCGCACCGCCTCGAGTTCCTCCGGCGTACCCTGGAACCCGGCCGGGATCACGTCGCCACCGGCAAAGCCCTCCTCGACCACCTCGATGAAGCGCACGTTCGGGGTGAACAGGGAGGTGACCGTCGCGCGGTCGACACCGGGGATGAAGAAGACCGCGTCCGTGACCTCCCTCAGGGTGTCGAAGAACTCCGGGTTGTAGATCTCGCCCTGCTGCTGGCGCAGCGCCACAAGGATCCGGTTGGCCCCGCCGAAGGTGTCGCGGTAGGCGACGAAGGTCTGCATGTATTCGTGTTCCAGCGGGATCATCTTCTCGAAACCCGCGTCGACCCGCAGATGGGTGGCCGAGTACCCGAGCGCGATGGTCAGCAGCACGAAGAGGGCCAGGAACAGCCGCCGGTACCCGAACAGCAGCTGCCCCAGGACCTCGATCGCACGCCGCAGGGTCACCATCCGGAACCGCCGAGCTGTTCACGGGGGATGGACAAGACCCCCTCGTCCCCGAACAGCAGCACCTCGGCCGGGCCGGACTCGACCACGGCACTGAAGGTCCGGCTGGTGTCGAGATCGAGCGGCGCAAGGCCGCGCTCGAGGCCGCGCCCGTGGAGCACGAGCCCGTTCTGACCCACCAGCAACAGGCTGCCGTCCGCCAGGACACGTCCTCCGAAGATCGACAGGTCGGTCCCGGTCTCCACATAGTGCCAGCTCCCCCCGGCATCCGGAGAGTGGAAGGCGTGCCCCCGCATCCCGTAGACCAACACCCCTCCGCCCGGCAGTTCCAGCGCGCCGAAGAAGGAACCCGCATACGGCGACTCCAGCGCATGCCAGCGCTCGCCACCGTCGTTGGAGCGCATCAACGTCCCCGCCTCGCCGGCCAGCAGCAGACTCCCCCCGGACCGGGCAATCGCACCCAGATGAAAGTCGGTGCCATCGGGATGGCGCTGCTCCCAGCTGAGACCGCCGTCGCCGGTCGCCAGAAAGCGACCGTACGCACCCACCGCGTATCCGTGCCCGTCCGGATCGAAACGCACGGCCAGCAGCGGCTCCTCGGCCTCCGGTTCCGCGAACACCGTGCGCCAGTGCTCGCCGCCGTCATCGCTCAACAGGATCACGCTGTCGTGACCGACCGCGACCAGCCGTTCGGGATTCACGGCAGCCACAGCGGTCAGTGTCGCCGCGCTGTCGGAGACGGCGCTGCGCCACTGGAGCCCGCCGTCATCCGACAGGAAGATGCGGCCCCGCTCCCCGACGGCGATCAGCCGCGGTCCCGCCGCCACTGCATCGAGCATCAGCAGGTGCCGGATTTCCACCCGGGTGTCCGGCATGGGCGGGTCAGGTCGCTCCGAGAACGCGAACGCGACGGCCATCAATACGAACAGCGGGAAGATCAGGCCGATGATCCGGTTCACGAGGGTACTCCGGGCGCCGCGGCGGACTTCACCGCGCGCCTGCAGGAAATCGCGGAGCCGGTCACGGCCCGGCTCATCGGGTGGCGCACGGACCCGCCGCGTGGATCAGCGTCTGCCGGCTCCCCGCAGGCCCGCGGGCGTGAAGTGAGCGGGTCGCGGATCGGTCAGCCGGTAGACCTGCGACTCGTCGTTGCGCAGGCCCATCGCGATGTACCGGCCCGACTGCAGGTCGTAATGGACCTCGAGCGCGGGATACTGCATCGGGATGTCGTAGAAGTTGATGTTGTGCTGCTCCGCGACGCGCCACAGCTGATCGCGGTTGTCGTACTTGTCCACCGCGAGCACCATCCACGAGTCCTCGTCCAGGTAAAAGGTCCGGCGCTTGTACAGGTGACTGGTGCCCTCCTTCAGCGTTGCGTCCACCACCCAGACGCGGTGCAGCTCGTAGCGCGCGTGATCGGGGTTGATGTGCCCGGCCTCGAGGACATCGTCCATGCTGATGGTGTCGCCGACCAGCTCGTAGGAATTGTAGGGCACGTAGATCTCGCGCTTGCCGACCAGTTCCCAGTCGTAGCGGTCGATCGCGCCGTTGTACATCACGAAGTCATCGTTGGTACGCAGGCCGTCGGACGCCGTGCCCGGGTTGTCATATTCCACCTGCGGCGCCAGGCGCACGCGCCGCTGGCCGGGGTTGTAGGTCCACGCCTGGCGCTCGTCGAGATATTCGTGTACCAGCAGGATCTGGCCGGCAAGGCGGGCCGGGGCCGTCACCGACTGCATGAAGTTGGCGATCTTGTCCGGCTCGATCTCGTCCTCCGACTTGGTGAGGCTGCCGTAGTGGAAGTCGTACTCGTAGTCGAAACGCACCGGGGTGTAGCTTCCGGTCCGGGTCACCGCCGCCTGGCTCCAGTTCATCACGTAGGACTCTCCGCGATACCGGACCAGGTGGTTCCAGATCGCCTCCGCGCCGCTCTGCGGGATGGGGAACGGGATACCGCCGGAGGTGCCCTCGAAGGTGAGCCCGTCCGGCGCGAGGGTCGCCCGCGTCGCATTGGCCATGGTCTGTTCATAGTGCCCTTCCGGGAATGCCGCGCTCCGCCGGGTGGGGTACACGTTCATCGCCCAGGTCGGATAGGTCTCGAGCATCGCGATCTGGCCGGCGGTCAGATTCTCCCGGTATTCATCCAGGTTCGACGCGTCGATCGTGACCAGGATCTCGTCGCCGGCAAAGGGATCCGCATAATGACCTCCCGGCTCGTGTTCCCCCGGGGGGCTGGACAGGCCGCCGTCCCAGGCGGGAATGGTCCCCGCCTCGTTCCCGGCCCGCTCGGCCCCCATCGGGGTCAGGTCCTGTCCCAGACGGGCGGCCTCGGCCTCGGATACCTCGGCGTGGACGGGCGCGGCGATCACGGCCAGCGCCAGCGCCGACGCCAGCATGGTCATCTTGATTTGCATGATTCTCCTGGCTCCTCGATGCCTGTCGTCGCTCAGAACGAGTAGCTGACGCTGATCGCGAGGAAGTCGCGATCCTTGAGGGGGTTGGTGTGACTGGAATAGTCCTGCGGCTGTCCGAAGGGGTTCGGAACCGGATCGGTGCCACTGATCCGCTCGCCCCCGAAGAAGGACGTGTAAGAGATGTCGGCCGTGAAGTTCTGAAGATAGTTGACGCCGAGACCCAGCGTCAGCGCCTTCGCATCCTCGTTGAAGGTCGGACTGCGGCCGCTGACATCGTGGCTGAACACCAGTCTCGGCGACAGGGTCGCACCGCCGATGGCGTTCGGATAATCCATGCGGCCAACCAGTCGGTAGCCCCACGAATCACGGCTCGCATAGCCGTTGTCCTGGAACGCGCCGAAGGAGGTGGTCCGATCCGAGTCCTCCGCCGGCAGAAACACCCCGGGTGCGTTGAAGGGCACGTCCGGCGGGAGATCCAGCCGCGTGTAACCGACCTCGCCCAGTGCGATGAACTGCTGGGCACCGAAGGTGGGCCCGAAGGCCTTTGTCGCGGAGAGCTGGACCTGCTGTGCGGTGACCCGCTGGTAGCCCTTGATCTCGCCATCGGCGCCGATGTTTTCCGCCGGGATCTGGTTGCCCTGGCCCAACGCCGCCAGCAGTAGCTCGGGCGCGGCGATCTGGACTGGCTGATTCGGCCGATAGGAGTACTCGCCCTGCAAGGCGATGCCCCAGGGGCCCGGCGTGTTGAAACTCAGGCCCCACAGCCGGATGCCCTCGGGATACTCCGCGAAGTATCGCGCCTGCGGGACCCCCGGCGGGGCGGGAACGAACCCTCCCGCCCCGTCCGGCAGCACCACGGTCTCCTGTCCCTGTTCAAAGACCGTTGGAGCGCCCGCGATACCCGACGCGAAGGGAGTCCGGCTGTGGTAGCGGACGAAGTAGAGGCCGAATTCCGTGAAATTCAGCTGGTCGGCGAAGTACCGGACGGCCACCCCGTATTGCCCGCTGTCCGAAGGCTCCCGGTCCGTCGCCCTGGGCGCTCCGACCGCGCTGAACGGAGCATTGGCCTCCGGTGAGCTCAGATCGTTCGTGCGCCCGAACCCGATGAAGACCTGTTCCCCGCCCGGGCTCAGGAAGTCGTTGCTGCTGAAGAACGTGCCTTCCGGGTCGATCCGCGTCTCCTCCCACTCGAGCATCCAGACGCCCTCCACCGAAAGGCGATCGGTGAGGTCATGGCCCGCCCAGAGCATGTTCAGCGGCATCAGGCCCTCGCGCAGTTCCGAACCGGGTATGCGCAGGCGGCTGACGTCGATCGGGTTCAGCACGTTGATGCCGTTCTGTATGAAGGTGCTCTCGCCCCAGTTCACCACCTGCCGCCCGAGACGGGCACCGAGCCAGCGTTCGCCCACGTCGAAATCGCCGCGGACGTAGGCATCGAGGACTTCGAAGTCGCGGCCGGCCTGGTCCCGGGCCGCCGAGCTGAGCCCGTCCTTGCCCATCACCGCCTCGTCGTAGAAATAGGTGGCCCGGACGAAGGCGCCGTAATTGCGGTAGTTCAGGTCCAGATCGTGCGTCACCTGCGCGGCCAGGGACACCGCTTCCCCGCGATCCCAGTTCAGGTTGGCGTTATCCTCGTTGACCGAGCGTGCGGTGCCCCCGTTTGCGATCCCGATCAGCGCGTCGTCGGGCTTCTCCATGCGCCAGCGGGCACCCAGCGAAACGGTCGTGTCGAAGCTCCCCCGGACTTGTCCGCCCTCACTGCTGATTTCGAAACCGTGTACCGGCGCACCCGTGCCCAGAGCCATGGCCACTCCGGCGGCCAAGGCGCCCGCACGGCCACGCCGCGCACCGCAACCACGCTGTTTCCGCGACATGCAGATCCCCCCGTCTGGTGATGCCGGATTTCGCCCGGCGAATGATTCTTCGCATTCATGCCAGCAATCTTCTTTGGCTCCTCCGATGGAGCCCCCCCCATTCCCCTGCCGATGCCTCCAGTGCGCAGCCGTCCCGACCAGTACCGACTGCGATGGGCCCCGGATTCACTGCTTCAGGCGTCCGGTTCAAACGGCTGCTTGAAGCATAGGAGATCCCCTGTCCGGGTCAACATGTCTTGCGCGATTCAGCGAGGCATGGTGTGCACGGATACCGCCTATACAGATCTAACGATTTATTCAAAAATGTAATGCCATCGTCTAATCTACTTATCGCTATATATCTTTCAGAAAAAGCCGCTGCGGAACACGCAAGAGATATCCCGCTGGGCTCCTGAGGTAACAGAGCCCGTGGGAAAAAGAGGGGGAGCGATGAACAGGACCGAAGACGACTGCATCTGGGTTCGTGCAGAGGCATGGCTGATCTCCAGGAGCGGGACCATGCTCAAGGTGGAGACCCGCAAGATCTGCCGTCGCGGGGTCTTCCTGGAGGCCTCCTGGCCCGCGGAATACCAGGCCGTCGAGGTCATCTTCCCGGACCCCGCGGCGCGCGATCGCGGCCACCGTCTGGCGGGGTCTGTCACCGAACGCTGGGCGGATGGCATCTGGGTGGAGTTCCAACGGACGCTGCGCTCGCCGAGCGAGATGCTGATGCGTTCCGGCATCACGGAATCCGGCTATCCAGCCTTGCCGCCAGAACCCTCGGTCTGGGCAAGCTGGTAAGCTGCGGGGACCGTCGCTTCACCGACGCCGCCAGGCATCCGGAACATCGATCGACGGAACCCTCAGAAACACCGCCGGCTACCAGTGCAGGTCGTCCGGGATCGGAAAGTCCGCATAGGGATCGTCCTCTGCAGGCGCATTCGCGGGGGGCTCGTCGGGCTTTTGCACCACCGCTGCAGGATCGCGCTCGCGTATGCGCTCGGCGATCGCGGCGGGCACCAGCGCGAATGCCGGGTCAATGGCCACCACTGCCAGGGTGCCCGCCGCCAGCTGGCTGCGCAGGGATGGATCGATCCAGAGCGAGTGAACCTTGTTCTTCCAGACGAAATTGTAGCGGAGCTCAGGGTCCCGGGGTAGCGGAACTGCGTGCTGCTCCGCCAGTTGCCGGATCTCGGCGCGCAACGCGCGTTCCGCCTGCTCCCGCCTGCGGCGCTCGTTCAGCTCGCGGTCCTTCTCGAGCTTCTCCCGGCGTGCGGCCTCGATCGCCGCGGCCCGGTCCAGGTCTTCCCTGGCCGGCCCGTGCTGCCCCTTCTTGCGCTTCCGTCGCTTGTCCAGCTCGGCCTCCTTGGCCTGCTTCCGGCTGGCAATCCCCGCCTTGAGCAACTGATCCTTGAGTGAGCCCGCCATGCGCCTGTCCGGGTGTTCCGCTGAGTGAGGGGTTCGATCGTATCACGCACGTCCGACGGCGGCCGCAACCGCGAGGGTGGCCCAGCCAACGATGAAGAGCGTGCCGCCGATCGGGGCAATAGCTCCGAGCACGCGCGGCGCGCCGAGCGCGAGGGCATACAGGCTGCCGGAGAACAGCAGCACGCCGAGGGCCATCGCAATGACCGAGGCGAGTCCCCAGCCCGGCTGCAGACGCTCCCAGAGCGCGGCCACGAGGAGGAGGCCCAGCGCGTGCACGAACTGGTACTGCACCGCGGTCTGCCAGATGGCCATGGCGCGCTCCGAGAGCCGAGCCTCCAGCCCATGGGCACCGAAGGCCCCGGAGCCGACGGCCAGTGCCGCCAGCACGGAACCGAGTACGATCACTGCGCCTGCTGCCATGGTCGTGATGCCTCCGGGGTAGTGATGCCGAAGCGGCCCTCCGGCGCGAGGGCGATGGTAACACGGGGATCGGCGGCCCAGTCCGATGGAGCGTCAGCAACGGCAGCCCATGGCCGAGGCATTCAGACGCCCTGGAAGGTAAACGCCAAGCCGGTGCTCAGACCTGCCAGCAGGCCGATTCCATTCCTGAGCGCCAGCATGATGAAGAAGGAGACGGATTCGGTATCTCGCCGATACCAGCGGCGCCGACCGCGCACGCGGCCCTCGTTCAGTGCAATAACAATCCAGAGCAGGAAAGAGGCGGCCAGCAGGTAACCGAAATGCATCCCGACCAGCCTCCGCACCGCCGGGTCCTCGCTGTCATGGAAAAGCAGCGGCCCTGCAAAGGCGACCACCAGCAGCAACAGCGCGATCCAGTGCTCGCGCCGCCACGCCGGCCGGCGCGCCCGATCCAGCGCCGTCTCGAACTCTCGTTTCCTGTCTGCATCCCGCATGAAGAAGCCTCGCGCAAAGTCTTGCAGCCGACCTTCATGCCACACACAGCCACCCCGGACGACGAAGGCGCCGTCCCCCGCCGATCCCCGGTGACCTGCCCCATTTCCGGCCCCGTCATCCAAGGATCGCCCCTCGCGAGCATTGGCTTCAAGCCCACCCGTGCCGGACGGCCAGCCAATGGCCTGCCGGGCCCTGCGCGTGACAGCACCGGCCTGACCTCGCGGGAACAGGGGGCGGAACCACGGTTGAGGCGACAGACCGTGAGTGCAGAGCCTGTCGCCGCGCTAAGGAAGTGCTGATCAAGCCGTCATCGCGAGGAGCACAGCGATGCGGCGATCCATAAGCTCCTGATCCGGCGAGCTCCGCCTGGATGGCCGC
>JAABTX010000047.1 GCA_011389655.1 Thioalkalivibrio sp. | reverse complement strand
GGTTCGGGCTCCGGTTCGGGCTCCGGTTCGGGCTCCGGTTCGGGCTCCGGTTCGGGCTCCGGTTCCGGGGCCGCAAGGTCCGGCGGCTCCGGAGCCGGAACCGTGCCCGGGACGCCCGGGGGAAGCGCGAACTCCCCCAACTCGATCCAGGTGGTCTCCATACCCCCGCGCCCGAATTCCAGTTCGGGTTCTCCGGCCTGCCAGAGCAGCAGACCACCCACGACCGCACCGTGCAGCAGCAGGCTGGCCGCCACCCCCGCCGCAAGCATCGACGGGCGCAGGCTGCGTGACGCACGGGTGTCGGTCATCGGCACGGACGGGCGCCAGCGGCATGGCTACCGACCCTCAGTCGGCACTGCCCATGTGGCTCTGTTCGTAATTCTGCAGACCGACCCGCTCAATCAGCGCAAGATTGGTCTCGAGCCAGTCCACGTGTTCCTCCTCGCTCTCCAGGATACCCTGCAGGAGGTCCCGGGTGACGAAGTCCTTCACCTGCTCGCAGTGGGCAACCGCCTCGCGGTACAGGGGGATCGCTTCCATCTCCATCGCGAGATCGCACTCCAGGATCTCCTTGGTGTTCTCGCCGATGCGCAGCGTGCCCAGGTCCTGCAGGTTCGGCAGACCCTCCAGGAACAGGATGCGGTTGATCAGCGAGTCGGCGTGTTTCATCTCGTCGATGGATTCGCCGTATTCGTACTCATCCAGCTTCTTGAGCCCCCAGTCGCGAAACATGCGGGCGTGCAGGAAGTACTGGTTGATGGCGGTCAGCTCGTTCTTCAATGCGAGGTTCAGATAGCGGACAACTTCTTGATCACCCTTCATGCCGGACTCCTGGAATGTCTTTCTGGGGAGGCCCCCGGGAACAATCCGGGAGGCGCGACGAGACAGCGGGGTACGCGCCGGCGCACCCCGCTGCCCTGTATTCAGTATCATTCCTGCGGTTGAAGGTCCAGATTCACTGCGGTTTCGCATTGATCCCGCAGCAGACCCAGCGCGCGTTTGCCGCACTTGCCGCACTCCGAGCAGACCCCGAGCCGCACCCGCAGATCGCGCATGCGAACCTGCGGGGCGGTCGTCGCGAGCTCACGGATATCCCTCTCCCGGACTCCCTTGCAGACACAGATGTACATGGCCAAAACCGGCGAGCAGCTGAAGTGGGTATCAGGTTATCGCTAACGCGAATTGTTTGCAACTACATCATCGGAGACATCACTGTGGCCGGGGACGGTAGCAATCGGAATATTCCAAACCGATAATATGCTCACCGTCAGCCCGGTGCCTCATCATCAGCGCCATCACCAGCTCCGCGGAGACCGCTCATGGAATTCGATCCGCTCCTCCTCTCACGCATCCAGTTCGCCTTTGTCGTCTCCTTCCATGCGATCTTTCCGGTCTTCACGATCGGGCTCGCGACCTACATCGCGCTGCTGGAGGCGATCGCCTACCGCACCCGGGACCCGCACTGGGCACGGCTCTCGCAGTTCTGGATCAAGATCTTCGCGGTGGTCTTCGGAATGGGCGTGGTGTCGGGGCTGGTGATGGCCTTTCAGTTCGGCACGAACTGGAGCGAGTTCTCCTACCGCAGCGCCAACTTCCTCGGGCCGGTGCTCGCCTACGAGGTCGTGACGGCCTTCTTCCTCGAGGCCGCCTTCCTCGGCGTGCTGCTGTTCGGGCGCAACAAGGTTCCCCCGGGCGTTCACCTCTTCGCCGCGGTGATGGTGGCGGTGGGCACCTTCATCTCGTCCTTCTGGATCCTGTCCGCGAACTCCTGGATGCAGACGCCCGCCGGGTTCGAGCTGCGCGACGGGATGGTGCACGTGACCAGCTGGCTGGAGGCCATCTTCAATCCCTCGTTCCCGTACCGCTTCACGCACATGGCGGTCGCCTCGCTGCTCACCGGCGGCTTCGTTGTGGCCGGCGTCTCCGCCTGGTACCTGCTTCGCGGTCACGCGGTCACCGCCAGCCGGCGGGCACTGAAGATGACCCTGGTGATGCTCGCCATTGCCGCACCGGCGCAGCTGGTGATCGGGGACTTTCACGGGCTGAACACCCTGGAGCACCAGCCCGCGAAGGTGGCCGCGATGGAGGGCGCCTGGGAGACCGAGCAGGGCCTGCCGCTGCTGCTGTTCGCGATTCCGGATGCAGCGAACGAGACCAACCACTTCGAGATCGGCATCCCGAAGCTGGCCAGCCTGATCCTGACCCACGAACTGGACGGGGAGGTGCGCGGCCTGGAGGAGTGGTCGGCCGAAGAGCGGCCCCCGGTCGGCATCGTCTTCTGGTCGTTCCGGGTGATGGTCGGCATCGGCATCCTGATGATCGGCGTGGCCTTCTGGGGCGCCTGGCGGCTCTACCGCGGACGGGTGCTGGACAGCCCGGCACTGCTCCGCACGCTGACCCTGATGATCCCGCTGCCCTTCGTGGCGGTGCTGGCCGGATGGTTCGTCACCGAGATCGGCCGGCAGCCCTACGTGCTCTACGGGGTGATCACCGTGCAGGACGGCCTGACACCGAGCCTCACCGGCGGCATGGCGCTGTTCACACTGATCGGCTACATCGTGGTCTACGCGCTGGTCTTCACCGCCGGCGTCTACTACCTGACCCGGATCGTGCGCCAGGGCATGCCCGACGACCCGGAGGGGCTTCCGGACACGAACGGGCGTCCGAAGCGTCCGCTGTCCGCGGCCGACACCCCGCTGGACGAAGCGGCCGAACAGGCCACCTAGGGAGGAGGCACAATGTTCGATTTCACGATTCTATGGGTACTGATCATCGGCTTCGGCGTGCTGATGTACGTGCTGACCGACGGCTTCGATCTCGGCGTGGGCATCCTGTTCCCCTTCGCGCGCTCGGAACAGGACCGGGACCTCATGATGAACTCCGTGGCCCCTGTCTGGGATGGCAACGAGACCTGGCTGGTGCTTGGCGGAGCGGGTTTGCTCGCCGCCTTCCCGCTGGTCTACACGGTCTTCCTGCCCGCGCTCTACATCGGGGTGTTCCTGATGCTCGCGGGCCTGATCTTCCGCGGCGTGGCCTTCGAGTTCCGCTTCAAGGCGGCCCCCGAGCGACGCGGCATCTGGAACCTGGCCTTCTTCGGTGGTTCGCTGGTCGCGACCTTCGCCCAGGGCGCGGTGGTCGGCACCTTCATCCAGGGCTTCGCGACCGAGGATTTCCGGTTCGTCGGGGGTCCGCTTGACTGGCTCACGCCCTTCACGGTCATGACCGGCCTCGGCATGGTGGTCGGCTACGGCCTGCTGGGAGCGACCTGGCTGTTGCTGAAGACCGAAGGCGAGACCCAGCAGTGGGCCCGTCGCTGGGCCTACCGCCTGCTGGCGGCGATGATGGTCTTCTTCGTGATCGTCAGCCTGTGGACGCCGCTGGTCGACGAGTACGTGCGCAGCCGCTGGTTCGACAACCTGACCTGGCTCTGGCTGCTGCCGGCGGGGACGGTTCTCGTCGCGGCCCGCCTGTGGCGCTCGCTCGGCCGCGACAACGAGGCAATGCCATTCATCTCGACCATCGCGCTGTTCGCCCTCTTCTACGCCGGACTGCTGTTCAGCAAGTGGCCCTACGTGGTACCGCCCAGCTACACCTTCCGGGACGCCGCCTCGGCGCCGGAGAGCCAGCTCTTTCTGCTGATCGGCCTGCTCTTCGTGGTGCCCTTCGTGCTGATGTACACCGCCTGGACCTACTACGTCTTCCGGGGCAAGGTGCGCGCGGACGCGGGATATCACTGACACGGAGCTCGCCTCCCCGCCCTTGCCCCCGGCCCGTCTCCCCCACATGTGCCGGCGGGAACGGGAACGGGGAGGGGGCAAGTGCACGGCGCGAAGATGAACCCCTCGACTGAGCCCGGCGACGGGGCGTCGACAGACCTTGCTCCGCCCCCCCGGGCGTTCCTGCGCACGCTGCTGCAACCACACCGCCACTGGCTGCATCTCGCCTGGCTCGCCGGCGCAGGCGCCGGCCTCGCGACCGTGGCCCTGGCCGCGGCCGTTGCATGGTCGATCCACCTCGCGCTGTTCGGTCAAGGGGCGGCTCCGGCCTGGCCGTGGCTCGGCGCAGCGGTGCTGGCCGTGCTGTTGCGCCACGGGCTGCAGGCCCTGCGCGACTGGGCCGGCCAGCAGCTCGCCTTCGCGGTACGCGCCGACCTGCGGCAGAGACTGATCGCCACCGCGTCCCGCCTCGGACCCGTACACCTCGCGCACCGGGGTCACTCGGGGTCCTGGGCGAGCCGGTACCAGGAACAGGTCGATGCGCTGGCGGGGTACTACGCGCGCTACCTTCCGGCACTGGGCCTGACGATCGCCGTGCCCGCGCTGCTGCTTGCGGCGGCCTTCAGCCAGGACTGGGTCGCTGGCCTGCTACTGCTTCTCTCCGCCCCCCTGATCCCGGTCTTCATGGCGCTGATCGGGATGGGCAGCGAGCAGATCCATCAGGCCCAGCAGGAGCGTCAGAACCGGCTGGCCGGGCACTTCCTGGACCGTATCCGCGCCCTGGATCTGCTCCGCCGCAGCCTCGCGCTGGAGGCGGCGCAGCGGGACGTGGCCGAGGCGGCGGACGGCTACCGGCGGCTCAGCATGCGCGTGCTCCGGGTCGCCTTCCTGTCCTCGGCGGTGATGGAATTCTTCAGCGCGGTCGCGATCGGCCTCGTTGCGATCTACGTCGGCTTCGCACTGCTGGGCTTTCTGGAGTTCGGCCCGGCCGGAGAACTGACCCTGTTCTCCGGCCTGTTCGTGCTGCTGCTCGCGCCGGAGTACTTCCAGCCGCTGCGCCAGTTCGCGCAGAGCTACCACGACCGTGCCGGCGCGATCGCGGTGGGGGCCGAACTGTCGCCCCTGCTTCAACCTCCGCCGGACACCGGGCACCCGGGCGCAGCGCTGCGCCCGGCCTCCGACCCGACCCTGCTGAGGCTGCACAACGTCACCGTGCGTTACGAACCGGAAATCCAACCCGCCCTGTGCGGGGTGGATCTCGACATCTCGCGCGGTGAGCAGACCGCGGTGGTGGGTCCGTCCGGCAGTGGCAAGTCCACGCTGCTGGCCCTTTGCGCGGGCTTCGTCCAGGCCGATTCCGGATCCGTCGCGATCGGCGCCGACGCCCGCCCCTTCGCCTGGATCGGCCAGCGCGTTCATCTGTTCCACGGCAGCCTGCGGGAAAATCTGCTGCTCGGGGCACCGGCACACACCCCCGATCCGGAACTCCGCGCGGCAATGGCAGCAGCCGGCCTGCGCCCCGACGACCCGACGCTTCCGCACGGCCTGGACACGCCCATCGGCGAGGACAGCCGCGGGCTGTCGGGCGGACAGGCCCAACGCGTGGCCTTCGCGCGCGCACTGCTGTCCGGAAGCCGCCTCTGGCTGCTCGACGAACCCACCAGCGCGCTCGACCCACAGACCGAGGACGATCTGCTGACGCGCCTGCTTGCGCACGCACGCGCACGGGAGATCACCGTGCTGGTGGCAACGCACCACGAGTCCGTCTACCGCCAACTCGGACGGATCGTCCGTCTGGCCGAGGGCCGGCTGCAGGGGGACAGCCATGTCTGACCTGTCCTTCCTGCACCGCCTGTTCCGGCGGCGCCGGGGCTGGACGGCCCTCGCCTACCTGCTGCTGGCGCTGACCTGGACCGCGGCCATTGCACTGCTGGCGCTGTCGGGGTGGTTCATCACGGCTGCGGGTCTGGCCGGTGCTGGCCTGCTGCTCGGCCTCGATCTGTTCACTCCGTCCGCCGGTATCCGTGCCGCCGCCCTGCTGCGCACGCTGGCCCGCTACGGTGAGCGCGTTGTCGGACACGAGGCCGTGCTGCGCGTGCTCGCGGACCTGCGCAGTGCCAGCTTCACGGCCATCGCGCGGCTGCCGCTGGAGGCCCAGCGGCGGATGCGCAGCGGCGACCTGCAGCAACGCCTGATCGCCGACATCGACACGCTGGACGGGGTGCCGCTGCGAATCACCGGTCCGCTGGCGGCGGCGGCGCTGGCGGTGCTGGGCGCCGCAGCCCTTGCCGGATGGCTCGCACCCTGGCCGGCGCCCCTGCTGATCGCCGGTGCCGCCGGGCTGACGCTGGCCGCCTCCGTTCTCGCCGCCCGCGCCGGGCAGGCCCGCAGCCGGGCCCTGGTGGAGCGGCGGGCCCGCGAGCGGGTCGCCCTGCTCGACTACTTCGGCGGCCTCGCCGACCTGCTCGCCTACCGCCGCACGGGGCCATACCGGGCCGACCTCGAGCGCCGCGAGCGCGAGCAGGCGGGCGCGGTGCTGCTGCAGGAACGGGTCGCGCTGGGCGCGGACCAGGCCGTTCAGGCCCTGGTTGCGCTCAGCGCGCTGGCGATGCTCGCGCTGGCGCTGGGGTGGCATGAAGACGGGCTGGTCAGCGCTCCGGTCGCGGTGCTGCTGGCGTTGATGACCCTGGGGCTGAACGAGGCCCTGAGCAGCCTGCCCGGCGCACTGTGGCGCAGCGGCGAGAGCCTGCAGGCCGCCTCCCGCCTGCGCCGCCTCGGCGTGGCGCCGACAGATGCCAGCGCCGCGCCCGTGCAGTCGTCCGCCCGATCCGGGGACCTGCCCGCGGACGCCGCGGTCAAGGTCGAAGAACTGGCCGTGGGATTTGCGGAACACCCCCCGCTGGCGGCCGGGCTCGCGTTCGTACTCGAGATCGGGCAGCCGCTGGTGATCCACGGGGCAAGCGGGCGCGGGAAGACCACGCTGCTCGAGACGCTGGCCGGCGAACGCCCGCCGCTGCGGGGTTCGGTGATGCTGGGGGGACGCCGGCTCGAGCAATGGCCGGAGGCGGTGCGCTACCGGGCGATCGGCTATCTCCCGCAGCAGACCGCACTGCTCGACGATACCGTCGCCACGAACCTGCGCCTGGGGTTGCCGGAGCTGCCGGATCAGCGTCTGTGGGAGGCCCTGGAAACGGTGGAACTGGCGGCTGCGCTGCGCCGCGAGGGTTCCGGCCTCGCCTACCGCACCGGCGAACGGGGCCGGCGTCTTTCCGGGGGACAGGCGCGGCGGCTGGCACTCGCCCGGCTGCTGCTGCGCGAACCGCCGGTGGTGCTGCTGGACGAGCCCTTCGCCGGGCTGGACGCCCCGCTGGAGCGTCGCATCCTCGAGCGCATCACTCCCTGGCTCGAGGACCGTCGCGTGGTTCTGGTCACACATGCGCCGGATCGGCTGCCGGCGGAATGGAACCGCCTCGCGATCGCGCCCGGCGGGCAGTGACCGGTCAGGCCGCTCCCGATGCGCGTCAGCGCGTCAGGGGTCGCCCGGTCGCCACACGCCGGAGGCGGCCTGGGGAGGCTGCGACGGCGGCCCCGACTGCTTGCGGCTCTCGACATCCACGAACACCGAGTCCGTGAACTCGGCCAACTGCGCGAGGTAGTCCTTGCGCTGGGCGACCGGCTCCGGCATCTGTGCCACCAGGTAGCCGATCACGGCGGCAAGGTACTGCACGCCAACGATCGGCTCGCGCGCGCGGGGATCGGCCTCGATCAGTACGTCCTGAAGCCTCTGGATCAGGTCTCCGGACAATTGCAGGCTGTCGTCGCTCATGGTGGGGTCCGTTGAGTCATTTCGGGCCGCACATAAGACTACGCGATCCCGGCTCCAGGCAAAAACCGCGGCCATGAAAGGGGACATCGCCCCGCTGCATGATCAGGCACCGGAAACGCCGGAGGGCCGGCCTTCCACAGGGGGATGGTGGTGGTGGGAGCGGCTTCCAGCCGCGATGCGGCGTTGCCTTGGGTGCATCGGGCCATCGATCGCGGCCAGAGGCCGCTCCCACAGGGGGAGCGTAGGAGCGGCTTCCAGCCGCGATGCAGCGTTGCTCCGGGTGCCCCATCGCGGCCGGAGGCCGCTCCCACAAGGGACCGGGAATGTAGGAGCGGCTTCCCAGCCGCGATGCGGCGTTGCTCCGGGTGCCCAATCGCGGCCAGAGGCCGCTCCCACAAGCGACCGGGAATGTAGGAGCGGCTTCCAGCCGCGATAATGCGGCGTTGCTCCAGGTGCCCCGGCCCTCCCTCGCGGCCGGAGGCCGCTCCCACAGGGGGCCAGGATGGGACGGCGCTCAGGACCGGAACACGAGGCCGCCGTCATCCGCGTCGATGTGCACCACGGCACCCGGCGCGAACTCACCGGACAACAGCCGCTGCGCCAGCGGATTCTCGACCTGCGTCTGGATTGCCCGCTTCAGCGGCCGGGCCCCGTAGACCGGATCGAATCCCGCCTCGCCCAGGCGGTCGAGCGCGGCCTCGCTGACCTCCAGCGCGATGTCGCGTTCGGCCAGGCGGTCGCGCAGAATGGCGAGCTGGATGTCGGTGATCGCGCGGATCTGCTCCCGGCCCAGCGGGTGGAAGACCACGACGTCGTCGACCCGGTTGATGAATTCCGGCCGGAAGTGCTGCCCGACCACCTCCATCACCGCGGCCTTCATGCGCGGATAGTTCTCCTCTCCGGCCATCTCCTGGATCAGTTGCGAACCGAGATTCGAGGTCATCACGATCACCGTGTTGCGGAAGTCCACCGTGCGCCCGTGGCCGTCGGTGAGCCGGCCATCGTCCAGTACCTGCAGCAGCACGTTGAACACGTCCGGGTGCGCCTTCTCCACCTCGTCGAGCAGGATCACCGAGTACGGCTTGCGGCGCACCGCCTCGGTCAGGTAGCCGCCCTCCTCGTAACCGACGTAGCCGGGAGGCGCGCCGATCAGCCGGGCCACCGAGTGCTTCTCCATGAACTCCGACATGTCGATCCGCACCATCGCCTCGTCCGTGTCGAACAGGAAGGAGGCCAGCGCCTTGGTCAGCTCGGTCTTGCCCACGCCGGTCGGTCCGAGGAACAGAAAGGATCCGTTCGGGCGGTTCGGATCGGAAAGCCCCGCGCGGGAACGCCGGATCGCATTCGCAACCGCGTGCAGGGCCTCTTCCTGTCCCACCACACGCTGCGAAATGGCCTCTTCCATGCGCAGCAGCTTGTCCCGCTCGCCCTCGAGCATCTTGGACACCGGGATCCCGGTCCAGCGCGAGACGACCTCCGCGACCTCCTCGTCGGTGACACTGTTGCGCAGCAGCCGGGTCTCCTTGCCCTCCATCTCGGAGGCCTGCTCCAGTGCCTTCTGCAACTCCGGGATGCGGCCGTACTGAAGTTCCGACATCCGGTTCAGGTCCCCCGCGCGTCGTGCGGCCTCGAGCTCCATGCGCGCACGCTCGAGCTCTTCCTTGGTCTGCGCGGCGCCGGTGACCGCCGCCTTCTCGGCCTTCCAGATCTCCTCGAGATCGGAATACTCCCGCTCGAGCCGCGTGATCTCGTCCTCCAGCGCCGCGAGGCGCTTGCGCGAGGCCTCGTCCGTCTCCTTCTTCATCGCCTCGCGTTCGATCTTCAGCTGGATCAGTCTCCGGTCGAGACGGTCCATCTCCTCCGGCTTGGAGTCGATCTCCATCTTGATCCGGCTGGCCGCCTCGTCGATCAGGTCGATGGCCTTGTCCGGCAGTTGCCGGTCGGTGATGTACCGCTGCGACAGCTGGGCGGCGGCGACGATCGCGGGGTCGGTGATCGTGATTCCGTGGTGCACCTCGTAACGTTCCTTCAGGCCCCGCAGGATCGCGATCGTGTCCTCCATCGTCGGCTCGTCCACCAGCACCTTCTGGAAGCGCCGCTCCAGCGCCGCATCCTTCTCGATGTGCGTGCGGTACTCGTCGAGCGTGGTCGCGCCGATGCAGTGCAGTTCGCCGCGCGCCAGCGCGGGCTTGAGCATATTGCCCGCATCCATTGCGCCCTCGGCCTTGCCGGCACCGACCATCGTGTGCAGCTCGTCGATGAACAGGATCACCCGGCCCTCTTCCTTCGACAGGTCCTTCAGCACGCCCTTCAGCCGCTCCTCGAAGTCGCCACGGTACTTCGCGCCGGCGAGCAGCGCGCCGAGGTCAAGCGCCAGCACGCGCTTGTTCTTCAGGCCCTCCGGCACCTCGCCGTTGATGATGCGCTGGGCCAGGCCCTCGACGATCGCGGTCTTGCCGACACCGGGCTCGCCGATCAGCACCGGATTGTTCTTGGTGCGCCGCTGCAGCACCTGGATCGCCCGGCGGATCTCCTCGTCGCGGCCGATCACCGGATCGAGCTTGCCCTGCTCGGCGCGCTCGGTCAGGTCCATGGTGTACTTCTCCAGTGCCTGGCGGGTGTCCTCGGCACTCGGATCATCGACGCTGGCGCCGCCGCGCATCTGCTCGACCGCCGCCTCCAGGTTTGCCTGGGTCACGCCGGCCTTCTTCAGGAGTTCCGCCGCGGCACCGCGATCCTGCGCCGCCGCCAGCAGGAACAGCTCCGACGAGATGTACTGGTCGTTGCGCTGCTGCGCGAGCTTGTCGGCCACGTTCAGCAGCCGGTTCAGGTCGTTGGAGACGTGGACCTCGCCGGGCGTGCCCTCCACCCGGGGCAGGCGCCCGAGCGCCTCGCCGAGCCCGGAGCGCAGCTGGTTCACGTTCGCACCGGCCTGTTCCAGCACCGGCCGCACGGTACCGCCCTCCTGGTTCAGCAGCGCCGCAAGCACGTGCACCGGCTCGATGAACTGATGATCGCGGCCAACGGCCAGCGACTGCGCGTCGGCCAGCGCCTCCTGGAATTTCGTGGTCAGTCGATCCATACGCATGAACGGGTTCCCCTCGGGAAGAAGTTTGATCTGACACACAAGGTGGGGGTATGTGCGACCGTTTCAAGGGCCGGAGCGGTGTTGTGCACTGCGGCTGCATTCGGGGGTAGCTCGCGGCAGATGTTGCGCGGCGGCAAACGGTGCCACGCGGCAGGTGGTGCCACGCGGTGAATCTGGCGGGCTGGCCGGCGTCCCGCAGACCGCGAGGTCGGCTCCGCATCCGGGCACCCCCGTCAGATGAACGGGTCTCAGGCCACCCGCCAGATCAGGGTGGCCATGCGGCCGCAGGTGCCGTCGCGGCGGTAGGAGAAGAAGGTCTCGGGCTCGGCGTGGGTGCAGCGGCCGCCACCGTGGATTTCGCGCAGGCCCGCGCGCTCGAGCCTGAGGCGGGCGAGGCGGTAGACGTCGGCAAACCAGCGGTCGCCGGTGCCCGGTCTGAAGGCGTCCGCGGCTTCGGCATCCCGGCCGACGAAGGCCGCGCGGACCTCCGGGCCCACCTCGAAGGCCTCCGGGCCGATCGCGGGACCGAGCCAGGCGGTGACCTGTGCCGGGGGATATCCCAGGGCATCGAGCGTGGCCTCCAGCACACCACCGGCCAGGCCGCGCCAGCCCGCGTGCGCGGCGGCGACCTCGCGTCCGTCGAGCGTCGCGAAGAGCACCGGCAGGCAATCGGCGGTCTGCACGCTGCAGACCTCGCCCGGAGCACGGGCGACCACCGCATCGGCCTCGAGCGCGGCGGTCATCGCCGCCGCATCAACCACCGCGGCACCGTGCACCTGTGTCGGCCAGACCGGCGGCTGGGGCAGCTCCAGTGCCGCGGCGAGCAGGCTCCGGTTGCGCTGGACGGCCTCCGGGTCGTCGCCCGTGTGCAGCGCGAGGTTGAGGCTCTGCCACGGTCCGGTGCTGACGCCACCGGCGCGGGTGGTCTGGGCCGCGCGCAGGTTCGGCGGCAGCGGCCAGTCGGGAACGATCAGCGGCAGGCCGCTCACGGCCGGTCCCCGGAGGCCTCCATCGCCGCGGCGTCGAGCTCCAGGGCATCGAGCAGCGCCTGGAAGTCAGCGGGCAGCGGGGCCTCGAAACGGCACTCGGCACCGGTGACCGGGTGCATCAGGCCGAGAACGGCGGCATGCAGCGCCTGGCGCCGGAAGGCCGCCAGCGCCTGCGCCGCCGCCTCGGTCATCCCGCGCACCGGCCGCGGGCGCCCGCCGTAGGTCGGGTCACCGACCACGGGATGACCGGCCTGAGCCATGTGCACGCGGATCTGGTGAGTGCGCCCGGTATCCAGGCGGATCGCCAGCAGGCTGTGCGCGCGCAGGCGCTCCAGGATCCGGTAGTGGGTCACCGCCGGCCTGCCGCCGCTGACCACCGCCATGCGCTTGCGGTCGACCGGGTGGCGGCCGATCGGGCGATCGATGGTCCCGCCACTGATCGGCAGGCCGCGGACCAATGCCCGGTACTCCCGGTGCACGCTGCGCTGCTGGAGCTGGCGCACCAGGCTGGTCCGTGCGGCCGGGGTGCGCGCGACCACCAGCAGCCCGGTGGTCTCCTTGTCCAGGCGGTGCACGATGCCGGCGCGCGGCAGCGCCGCGAGTTCCGGGGCATGGTGCAGCAGCGCGTTCACCAGCGTGCCGGAGGGATGCCCGGCCGCGGGATGCACCACGAGCCCGGCCGGCTTGTTGACCACGATGATCGCCGCATCCGCGTGCACCACGTCGAGGTCGATCGCCTCTGCGCGCGCGGCGGACTCGGGGGCCTCCGGGACCACCAGACATATCTCCTCTCCGCCCCGCACGGTCGTCTTGGGCTTCGGCTGAGCGCCATCGACCGTCAGCATCCCCTCGCGAAGCCACTGGCTCAACTGGCTGCGGGAGTATTCCGCGAAGACGCGCGCAAGCGCTGCATCGAGGCGCTGCCCCGCCAGTTCCCGCGGCAGCATCACGGACCGCCGTTCAGTACCGGCCATTGCCGCCACGCGGCCCCCGGCCGCATTGCTGTAGAATCCGCGCCTGATGCATTGTTCTCGAGGCCCCACCGTGTCGGTAGTTCGCTGGTTGATCGTCCTGGCCGTCATCTTAACCGTGTCCGGCTGCGCGGCCCTGCAGGAGGACCCGACGGCGGACTGGTCGGCGAGCCAGCTGTACGGGGAGGCGAAGGCCGCCCTGGATTCCGGGAACTACCCGCAGGCGGTCGAATACTACGAACTGCTGGAGGCCCGCTTTCCCTTCGGCCGCTTTGCGCAGCAGGCGCAGATCGAGATCCCCTACGCCTACTACAAGGCCGGCGAAGCCGAGGCGGCACTGGCCGCGGTCGACCGCTTTGTGCAGCTGAACCCCCGGCATCCGAATCTCGACTATGCCTATTATCTGCGCGGACTGGTCAATTTCGACCCTGACCAGGGGCTCCTGAGCCGGGCCTTCCCGATGGATCCGGCGGAGATGGACACCCAGCCGCTGGAGGAGGCCTTCCAGGACTTCGGCCGTCTGGTCAGCGAATACCCGGAGAGCCGCTACACGCCGGACGCCCGGCAGCGGATGGTCTTCATCCGCAATGCCCTGGCTGCGCACGAACTCCGGGTGGCCCAGTTCTACATCGAGCGCCGGGCCTGGGTCGCGGCCGTGCAGCGCGCCCGGTACGTGGTGGAGCGCTATCCCGGTGCGGCAGTCATGCCGCAGGCGCTGGCCATCCTCTACCAGAGCTACCGGGCGCTGGATCTCGACCAGCACGCCGAGAACACGATGGCGGTGCTGGAACTGAACTACCCCGAGCAGGCGGAGGCGGTTCTGGCCGGGCAGCCCGTGGTCATCGACGCGGAGACGGGTGGGCTGCGGGGCTGGTTCGAGCGGCTGCCCTTCTTCGCGAACTGAGGCGGGCCGTCCGGGCGGCGCCAATCACGACGGCGTTGCCCGGCGCCCCCGGGGATGCGGCTCGCCTTGCGCCCGGTTCCCGCTACAATGCGTCCGCACCCTCCTCGCGGGTGCGGATGCGCACGGCGCGGTCGACCGGGGTGACGAAGATCTTGCCGTCGCCGATCTTGCCGGTGTTCGCCGCGTTCACGATCGCATCGATGCACAGGTCCACCTGACCGTCGTCAACCACGACTTCGAGCCTCACCTTGGGCAGGAAGTCCACCACGTACTCGGCGCCGCGGTAGAGTTCGGTGTGCCCCCTCTGCCGTCCGAAACCCTTCACCTCGGTTGCGGTCATGCCGGTGATGCCGGCCTCGGTCAGGGCCTCTCGCACGTCCTCCAGCTTGAACGGCTTGATGATCGCTTCGATCTTCTTCATGACTCCTCCTGGGAATGGGGCTGCTCGCCCCTCCGGCCCTCGCGATAGCCGGAAGTGATGGGATAGCGCCGGTCGCGGCCGAAGGCGCGCGCGGACACACGCACACCGGGGGCCGCCTGGCGCCGCTTGAACTCCGCCAGGAAGACCATGTGCGCGATGCGCTCCACGGTCTCCCGGTCGAAACCGCGCGCGACGATCTCGTCCACCGAGGACTCCTGCTCCACAAAGGCCTCGAGGATCTCGTCCAGCACCGGGTAGGGTGGCAGATTGTCGACGTCCTGCTGGTCCGGTGCCAGTTCCGCGCTCGGCGGGCGGGTGATCACGCGTTCGGGGATCACCCGGCTGATCCCGTTGCGCATGCGCGCCAGGCGGTAGACCCATTGCTTGGTCACGTCGCGCAGGGGGGCAAACCCCCCGGCCATGTCGCCGTAAAGGGTCGCATAGCCGACCGCCATCTCGCTCTTGTTGCCAGTGGCGAGCAGCAGCTTGCCGGTCCGGTTGGACAGGGCCATCAGCACGACTCCGCGGCAACGTGACTGCAGATTCTGCTCGGTCACGTCCCCGGGGTTCTGGTTCTGGTCCGGGAAGGACTCCCGCAGGCCTGCCCGGAATGCCTCCACCATCGGTTCGATCGCGAGTTCGCGGTAGTCGATGCCGAGCCATGACGCGGTCTGCCGGGCATCGTCGATGCTCATCGACGCGGTGTATCGGTACGGCATCATCACCGCCTCCACCGCGTCGGGTCCCAGGGCATCCACGGCCAGGGCCGCGGTCAGGGAGGAATCGATGCCGCCGGAAAGCCCCAGAAGCACGCCCGAAAAGCCGTTCTTGCGCACATAGTCGCGGATCCCGACCATGATCGCGCGGTACATGTCCAGGGCCTCCGGGTCGACCACGGCGGGCTCCGCGGCGGCACCCTCCTCGTCGTCGCCCCAGACCAGCGAGTCGGGGTGCGGGTGCTCGAGTTCGACCGCCTGCTCGCGTATCCGCAGGACACCGTCCCCCGCCCGCTCCACGTCGATCACCGCAAGACCGGCGACCCAGGCCGGCAGCAGCGGCTGCACCGCTCCGTCGGCCGCCACCACGAAGGAGCGTCCGTCGAAGACCAGTTCGTCCTGTCCCCCCACCGAGTTCAGGTACACCACCGGGCGGCCGGTCTCCTGCACGCGCGCCCGAACCACCGCCTCGCGTTCCGCGGTCTTGCCCCGGTGGTAGGGGGACGCGTTCAGATTCAGGACGAGTTCCGCACCGGCCGCAGCCGCCAGGGCCGTCGGCTCGGGCCGCCAGATGTCCTCGCAGACGGTCAGTGCCACCCGCAGCCCCGCAATCTCCGGTACCACGGCCTCGGTGCCGGGATGAAAGTAGCGGCGCTCATCGAAGACACTGTAGTTGGGGAGCCTGTGCTTCGCGTACTGTGCCCGCACCCGGCCGTCACGAAGCAGCAGCGCCGCATTGATCACGCCGGCGCCGGTCGCCAGCGGTGCGCCGATCACCAGGTCGATCCCCCGGGCACCGGCCGCGACGCGTTCGATCTCCGCCGCGACATCCTGGAGAAACCGGGGCCGCAGGAGCAGGTCCTCCGGCGGGTAGCCGGTGATCGCGAGTTCGGGGAAGACCGCGACGTCCGCGCCCAGGACCCGTGCACGCTCCGACGCCTCGAGCATGCGCGAGGCGTTCTCGCGCAGGTCTCCGACCACGGGATTCATCTGGACCAGGGCCATGCGCAGACTCGCTCTGGAGGGCATCGTATTGGCCCGGCTCCGCTTGCGTGCGCTTCAGCCGAGGGCCCGGGCCATTGCGGCACCGAGCTCTGCCGGACTCGCCGCGATCTCCGCACCCGCCTCGCGCAGGGCCGCGATCTTCTGACCCGCGGTACCCTGCCCGCCGGCAATGATCGCGCCCGCGTGGCCCATCCGGCGGCCCGGCGGAGCGGTGGCCCCGGCGATGTAGGCCGCGACCGGCTTGTCGAAGGACTCCCGAATGAAGGCTGCGGCCCGTTCCTCCGCCTCGCCGCCGATCTCGCCGACCAGCAGCACGCCCTCGGTCTCCGGATCCCCGGCGAACAGCCGGAGACAGTCGACGAAGTCGAGCCCCTGGATCGGATCCCCGCCAATCCCGATGCAGGTGCTCTGCCCCAGGCCGAGGTCCGTGGTCTGCTTTACCGCCTCGTAGGTCAGGGTGCCCGAGCGCGACACGATACCGACGCGGCCGCGGCGGTGGATGTAACCCGGCATGATGCCGACCTTGCAGGCCTCGGGCGTGATGATCCCCGGGCAGTTGGGACCAATCAGGCGCGTTCGGCCCTGAACCAGGTACTGCTTCACGCGGATCATGTCCTGCACCGGGATGCCCTCGGTGATGCAGACCACCAGTTCGACGCCCGCATCGGCCGCCTCGCAGATCGCATCCGCGGCAAAGGCGGCGGGCACGTAGATCATGGTCGCCTGGGCGCCGGCCTCCTGCACGGCCTCGGCGACGGTATCGAAGACCGGCAGATCCAGATGCCGCTGCCCGCCCTTGCCCGGCGTCACGCCCCCGACCATCCGGGTGCCATAGGCGATGGCCTGTTCCGAGTGGAAGGTGCCCTGCTTCCCGGTGAAGCCCTGGCAGATCACCCGGGTATCGCGATCGACCAGGACGCTCACGCCGCGGCCTCCACGGCGGCCCGTGCCGCCTCGTCGAGATCTGCGGCGGCCGCGATATCCAGCCCGCTGCGCGCGAGGGCCTCGCGGCCTGCCTCGGCGTTCGTGCCCTCGAGCCTCACCACCACCGGCACCTGGACCTGCACCTCGCGGATCGCGGCAATGATGCCCTCCGCGATCAGATCGCAGCGCACGATCCCGCCGAAGATGTTCACCAGTACCGCGCGCACGGAGGCATCGGAGAGGATCAGCTTGAAGGCGGCGGTCACGCGTTCCACGGTGGTGCCCCCGCCCACGTCCAGGAAATTGGCGGGCTGACCGCCGTGATGCTGGATCAGGTCCATGGTCGCCATCGCGAGCCCGGCCCCGTTGACCATGCAGCCGATGTCGCCGTCCAGGCGGATGTAATTGAGATCATGTCCGTGGGCGCGCTCCTCCGCCTCGTGCCGCTGCCGCGCGTCGCGCAGGCCGAAGATCTCGCGCTGCCGGTATGCCGCCGAGTCATCGATCACCAGCTTCGCGTCGAGCGCGAGCAGTTCCTGATCGGCGGTCAGCACCAGCGGGTTGATCTCCAGCAGCTGCGCGTCCGCTGACCGGAACAGGCGATGGGCATCCTGCACCAGCTGGCCGGCGGCCCGCGCCGGTTCCCCCTGCAGGCCGAATATCCGCGCCACGCGGCGACCGTGGAAGGGCATCACCCCGGTGGCCGGGTGGATCGGCAGCGTCACCACGGCCTGCGGACGCTCGCGCGCCAGTGTCTCGATGTCCATGCCCCCCTCGGCAGAGACGACCATCACGATGGACGCACGGGCACGGTCCACCAGCATCCCGAAGTAGAACTCGCGATCGATTGCCGCGGCCGGCTCCATCAGCAGCTGGTCCACCGGCAGACCTTCGGGACCGCTCTGTGCCGTGACCAGCCGGGACCCGAGCAGACGGCCGGCGGCCTCTTCGGCCTCCCGGGCGCTCCCGACCGCGACGACACCGCCCGCCTTGCCGCGGCCACCGCTGTGCACCTGGGCCTTGATCAGTGCGGTCCCGCCATCGAGCCGCGCCCAGGCCACACCGGCATCTTCCACGCCGGTGATCAGTTCGCCCTGCGGCACCGCGATGCCGGACGAGCGGAACAGGGCCTTGGCCTGGAATTCGTGAAGGTTCATGCGCGCTGAGCATAGCGAGCCACCGGTCCAGCCACAACCGTCACCGGATGCGGTGCGGGTTGCGCTGCGAGGCGGGTTCCTGTGGTCGGCCCGGGCCTCACCGCCTCAGACGGACCTGATGTTAGAATCCGGGCATGAGACTGCTGCTGCTGATCGCCGCGATCGTGGGCGTGTTCCTGATTGTCCGCACGCTCCTTCGCAGCGCCGGACGTAACAGGCCCGAGCAGCCCGAGCGGCTGAAGCAGCAGGGCGCGGTGGTACGCTGCGCGCACTGCGGCGTTCACGTGCCACAGCTCGAGGCCTATCGTTCCGGCAACCGCATGTATTGTTCCCGGGACCATGCCCTTGTGGACCAGCGCGATCGTAGCGAAGGCTGATCCCCGTGATCGCCCATGAAGAGATTTCGCGGTCACTCTGGCTGACCGCGCTGTACCGGCTCTTCGTCGCCCTCTTCCTGATCTGGCTGGCGACGCTCGCTCCCGGCGATCCGGGCTTCGCGCCCCCGGCACCCGTGTCCTACCTGTTCATCGGTTCCGCCTACCTGGTGTTCGCGCTGGTGCTGGTGGTGGTGGCACGCAATCCCGACGGGGAATTCAGGGGCCTGCTGCAGTACAAGGCCATTGGAGGCGCGCTGCTGGACGTCCTCGCGATCAGCCTGATCCTGCTTACTGCCGGGGGCGTGCAGAGCGGCCTCGGCCTGCTGCTGATTCCGGCAGTCGCCGCGACCGCCACCATGACCCGCGGCCGGACCAGCCTGTTCATCGCGGCCCTGGCGACCCTGATGATCCTGCTGACCGAGCTGCTGATCGGGCCCGCCATGCCGTGGCCATTTGCGGCGGGCCCGACCCAGGCCGGCCTGCTCGGCGCGACGCTCTTCATCGCGGTGGTGCTGACCTCGCGGCTCGCCCAGCGCGCGGGCAGCAGCGAGGCGCGCGCCGTGCGCCAGGAGATGGCCCTTGCCAGCATGGCCGAACTGAACGCCCAGATCATCGCCCGCATGGGCGCCGGGGTCATCGCGCTGGATCCGGAGGGCAACGTCCTCAGCATCAACGAGGCCGCGCGCCGCCTGCTGCCGCCCCGGAGCGGGTCGACGATCGACGAGCTGTCGCCCCGCCTCAAGGCGATCGTTGCGCACTGGCAGGAGCACAGCGGCCGCTCGGAGCTCCACGTGATCCCCGGAGACGAGGAACAGACGGAACTCGAGGTGCGCCTGGCGCCGCTGGGGATGTTCGGGGAACAGGGCGCACTGCTGTTGATCGACGACGCCGCGGAGAGCAAGCGCCGGGCGCAGGCCGCGAAGCTGGAGGCCATGGGCCGGCTGACCGCGAGCATTGCCCACGAGATCCGCAATCCCCTCGGGGCGATCAGCCACAGCGCCCAGCTGCTCGCGGAATCGCCGAACCTCGGCGCCCCCGATCAGCGCCTGCTCGACATCATCCAGAAGCAGAGCCAGCGGGTCGATGGGGTGATCCGCAACGTCCTCGGCCTGTCGCGCGGCGGTTCCCCGCAGCGCGAGATGCTGAACCTCAGGGAGCGGCTCGAGCGCTTCGCCGAGGACTTCTGCAGCGCGACACAGATGCCCCGGAGTTCGCTGCGCATCAGCATCCATCCGGAGGATTCCGAGGTGCTGTTCGATCCGTCACAGCTCAACCAGGCCCTGTGGAACCTGTGCATGAACGCCCGGCTGCACGGCGGTCACGACCAGCCCGGCAGCGCCCCGGTGGTCCTGCGCGGCGGCGCGGGCCAGATACGCCGCTCCGTCACCCTCGACGTGATCGACGACGGCCCCGGGGTACCGCCCGAGGACCGCGAGGGGCTCTTCGAGCCGTTCTCCTCGAAGTCGCCGGGCGGCACTGGACTGGGGCTTTACATCTCGAGGCTACTCTGCGAAAACAATGGCGCTGCGCTCGAGTATGTGCAGCAGCCCCGGGGGGGATGCTTCCGGATCCTCTTCGCACCCACGGATTCGCCCGTCCAGGGGTCGAATCTCAAGGAACCGCCAACCCTGGCCGACAACCCGGGATGAGCGGGGGCCGACGCCCCCCCAACTGTCCGAACCGAGTGTCATCCCAGGTCATGTACGCAAGCGCAGCAACGATCACGAGCCACGCATCCCGAGGGCGGCGGATGAGCATCAAGCACGTGCTGGTCGTCGACGACGAACCGGACATCTGCGCGCTGCTGGAGATCACGCTGCAGCGCATGGGCATCGAAACCACCAGCACCACGCGCATGCGGGAGGCACTGGACCTGGTCGGCCAGCGCACCTTCGATCTGTGTCTGACCGACATGCGCATGCCTGACGGCGACGGCCTCCAACTGGTCGAGCACATTCAGCGTCACTGCCCCGACCTTCCGGTCGCGGTGATCACCGCCCACGGCAGCGTCGACAGCGCGGTGAGCGCGCTGAAGCTGGGGGCCTTCGATTTCGTGACCAAGCCGGTCAATCTGGACATGCTGCGCCGGCTGATCGACAACGCGCTGAAACTGGGGAAGGCACCGGCCCCGGATGATCCGTTGCAGGACCCTGCCGAGTCGACGGATCCCGGTCCGCTGCTCGGGCGTTCCGAGGCCATGAACCAGCTGCGCGGAAAGGTCGCGCGGCTGGCGCGCAGCCAGGCGCCGGTGATGATCCTCGGCGAATCCGGATCCGGCAAGGAGCTCGTCGCGCGCGAGATCCACCGTCTCGGCTCCCGCAGCGATCAGCCCTTCGTCCCGGTAAACTGCGGTGCGATCCCGTCAGAGCTGATGGAGAGCGAGTTCTTCGGACACTGCAAGGGCGCCTTCACGGGGGCGGTTCGGGACAAGGTCGGCCTGTTCCGCGAGGCACACGGGGGCACACTGTTCCTGGACGAGATCGCCGAGCTTCCGCTGGCGCTGCAGGTCAAGCTGCTGCGCGCGCTGCAGGAACGCGCCATCAAGCCGGTGGGTTCGGCGCGCGAGGAGAACGTCGACGTCCGCATCCTGTCGGCCACCCACAAGGACCTTGCGGCCGAGGTGGATGAGGGGCACTTCCGTCAGGACCTGTACTACCGTCTGAACGTCGTCGAGCTGCGGGTGCCTCCGCTGCGGGAACGCCCCGAAGACATCGCGTCCCTGGCCAAGCACATCCTCGGCCAGATCGCGGACCGCTGGGGACTCCCGCCCCTGTCGCTGGAATCCGCTGCAATGGACCGCCTCGCCGGGTACCACTTCCCGGGAAACGTGCGGGAACTGGAGAACATCCTGGAGCGGGCCGCGGTAATGGTCGACGGGCCGGTGATCGACGCCGATGCGCTCGAGTTCCCGGAACGCGGGCCCGCCCAGCGCAACGCGGCGCTGACCGTCAGCGACAGCGTGGGGCTGGACGATCAGCTCGCGGAACAGGAACGCGCCGCGCTGGAGGCGGCGCTGGCCAGGACGGGCGGCAATCGGACAGCGGCGGCCCGGCTGCTCGGCCTGAGCTTCCGGCAGCTCCGTTATCGTCTGAAGAAGCTTGGTATCGACTAGTGGGAGTGGCCTCGGGCCGCGATCGGGCATCGCGGGGCCCAAGGGCATCGCGGCTGGAAGCC
>JAABTX010000046.1 GCA_011389655.1 Thioalkalivibrio sp. | reverse complement strand
ATTGCACCAGCCGCTGCCACGCCTCCGCATCGGGGGACTCCAGGCGGGCATTCAGGTCCATGCCGTCCTCGGGCAGCGGTGGCAACTCGGGATGCGGCCGGCCCAGCGCGAGCGCGACCGCCCGGACCGTCCCCGGCTCGAGCGCCTCACCGGGGGCGACTCTCACCCGGGCCGCGAGCACGCCATCGAAATCGACGCGGCCCGTGGCCTCCTTCGCCTGACCGAGGGGCCACACGATCCGGATCGGACGCCGGGTGCCCCGCGTCTTGGCCAGAGGCGCGGGCCAGTTGAGCTCGACGCCCTCCAGATCCGAGGACAGATCCAGCCAGGAATCGCCGGCGGCATCGAGCACGATATCCGCCTCCCAGGTCGGCATGCCCCGGACCCGGCCCAGAAAGGCATGCCGGTCGCCGATCCAGGGCGCCAGGGGCTGCGGTCCGCGCGCACGGATCAGGGTGCGCTGGCCGCGGGCATCCCGTTGCAGATCCAGCACCACAGGCTCGTCATGAACCTGCGCAGCGATGCCCTGCCCACGGATGCCGGTCTCGGGATCGAACCGTACCTCGCCCGCGATTCCGGCGAGCCGGATACCGGATTCCGGGAGTTCCAGGACCCCATCGCGCAGCCTCAGGCTGCCGGCAACCCGGACTCGTTCAGCCGCCCTGCGGTACAGCGGGATCCGCAGCGCCAGATCCAGTTCGCTGGCTCCTTCGGGCTGCAAGCCGGCGAGAACGGGGCCGAACCCGGTTCCGATGCCGGCACGTTCCAGATAGACCCTGAGATCGTCCGGGGTCCCGCGTGCCTGCCCCTGGATCTCCAGTTCGGGCTCGCGCAGCATGTTGGCGACGGTGACCTCGGTGTCGCCGATCTCGGAGTCCAGGATCCGTCCGGCAGCCTGTTCCGCGCGGAACATTGCGTTGTGGAAGATCAGCGTTCCGGACAGTTCGCGCGCCTCGGGCCAGCCAGGACGGTAGTCCAGCAGCCCGTCCTCGATCGAGGCACGGAGGTGGAACAGTCCCTCGCCGTCCTCGAACGGGAAGTCGGCGGGGTTGCCGCGCAACACCATGCCGCCCCCGGTGACCGTGCCCCCCCGGATGCTCTCGACCAGCCAGCGGTAGGTGTTCGCCGGAAGCCGGTGCACCGGCAGGTACCGGGCCACCTGGCGTCCGTCCGCGCGCAGGATGCCCAATGCCAGGTCGAGGTGCGGCTCCGCACCCAGCTCGATGCGGCCGCGACCTTCCACTGCCGCGTCCTCGTTCGCGAGTCTGAATTCGCCGACCTCGAGACCCCAGCCTCCGGACCGCCGTTCCACGCCGACACGGGCGTGCAGACCATCGGCCCACAGCGGGTCCGCGAAGAGCGATGGCAGCGCCAACCCGAACCCACTGCTGTCCAGTGCCAACTCCCCCCGACCGCCGCGCCACTGCATCGAGACATCGAGTCCGCTGAAGGCCGGCACCGCGCCCACCGCATCGACGGTCAGACCACGCAGCAGCGCATCCGCGACATGCACGCGCCAGCCCTCGTCCCCGCGTTCCAGCTCCATGTAGAGGGAATCCAGCTGTCCTCCCGGATCCAGTGCGGCGAGGCGGGCCAGGTCGGGCACCCCGGGCAGCCGCACTGCGGCGGCCGGGCGTGCGAGCCTGCGCACGTCGACGCCGGTAGCGGCCACGGTGATCCGGTGCGCAGACCGGTCGGGGGCGTTGACGTGGTATTCCAGGCGCAGATCCCCGGCACCCGGGGTGGTGGCGGACCAGTGGGACTCGCTGCGCGAACCACGCCGGCGCCACCGGAACCGGTGCCCGAGTTCCTGGACCCGCGGAGAGAGCTGTGGGGCATGAATGACACGGGTCCGGTGCTCCCCCTGGAGGCGCCGCACGCGACCATCTTCGAGGTCGGCCCACAGACGCACCGAGCTCATGCCCGAAGGGCCTCCGTGCAGCCATCCGCTCGCGCGGGTCCAGTATTGCAGTTGAAGGTCCTCGGCCTCCAGATAGAACTCGATCCGGTCGGGTCCCGCAGGCGGGATCGAGATGCCAACGTACAGCGGACCGCCGGCCTCCGGAAGCAGGCTGCCGGAGCCGGCCAGCCGCAGACCGGCGGCGTCAGAGCGCAGGCCCACGCGGTCCACGAAGAGCCCGGTGTGGACACCGGTGATTGCATCCTCCCACTGCAGAGAACCATCGGTGATCTCGAGGCGCTCCATGCCGGCAAAGTGCCGTCTCCAGTCGATGGCCATGGACCGGTCGCCCCCGAAGTGCCAGCCGTGCACGTCCCAGCTGCCGTCGGTATTGCGGGTGACGTGCAGATCGACGCCGGCAAGCCTCGCCTTGCGCAGCGCGGGCGCGCGCGTGTGGAGGCTCCGCATCGGATCCAGGCTCACGCCGAGCTCTTGCGCCACCAGCGGAACCGTGCCGGCGCCGGTGATCCGCACATCGCGCGCCACCAGCTCCGGCATCCATCCCGACCAGCCGAGCTGCAGCGACTCGAGCTGCACCTCCCGATCGATGATCGCGCCGACGCGCTGTTCCACCTGCGTGGCCAGGCCCGCCCAATGCGGCAGCAGGAGGCGCAGGGCAAGCAGGAGCAGTGCCAGCAGCGCGAGGACCACGGCCAGCGCGGCGAGGCCATGGCGCAGACTCCGGCGGATCATCGCGGCACGTCCCTACGACGGGCCGCCGCCCGGGGACACGCCGGCAGCGCGGCGACGGCGTCTGCGGGGAGACCAGCGCTCATTCGGCTCCGGGGTCCGTCCTGGTCAGATGAACACGACGTCGAACTGCTCCTGCTGGTAGAGGATCTCCACCTGGAACCGGATCGGCACGCCGACGAACTCCTGGAGCTCGGCAAGGCTGGAGGACTCCTCGTCCAGTAGCAGGTCGATCACGCTCTGTGAGGCCAGCACCCGAAGCTCCCGCGCATCGTACTGACGCGTCTCGCGCAGGATCTCCCGGAACAGCTCGTAACAGACGGTCTCGGCCGACTTCAGATAGCCGCGCCCGCCACAGGTCGGACAGGGCTCGCAGAGCAGGTGCTCAAGGCTCTCGCGGGTACGCTTGCGGGTCATCTCGACCAGCCCCAGCGGCGAGACATCGCAGATCTGGCACTTCGCATGATCGCGTTCCAGCGCCCGGTCCAGCGCCCGCAGCACCTGTCGCTTGTGCTCCTCGTCCTGCATGTCGATGAAGTCGATGATGATGATGCCGCCGAGATTGCGCAGCCGCAGCTGCCGGCCGATCGCCTGTGCGGCCTCGAGGTTGGTCTTGAAGATCGTCTCCTCGAGGTTGCGGTGGCCGACGAAGCCACCGGTATTGATGTCCACCGTGGTCATCGCCTCGGTCTGGTCGAAGATCAGGTACCCGCCGGACTTCAGTTCGACCTTCCGCTCCAGGGCGCGCTGGATCTCCTCCTCGACGTTGAAGAGTTCGAAGATCGGGCGTTCCCCGGGGTAGTGCTCGATGCGGTCGGTGAGCTCCGGGATGTAGCGCTCGGCGAACTCGCGGACGCGCTGCCAGGTCTCGCGCGAGTCGATCCGCACCCGCTCCAGGTCCACACCCACCATGTCGCGGATGATACGCAGCACCAACGGCAGATCGGCGTGGATCTCCTGTCCGGCCGGGCAATTCGCCGCGTTCTCCTGCAGCGTGTCCCAGAGCTTCTTCAGAAACAGCACGTCCTTGCGCAGCGCGGCATCATCCGCGAGCTCGGCCGCGGTGCGCACGATGAAGCCGTGCTCCGGGGCCAGCTCCCCGCGCAGCGCCTCCATCGTCTCGCGCAGGCGGCTGCGGGTGGCATCATCCTCTATGCGGGTGCTGATCCCGATGGTGCCCTGGTTCGGCATCAGCACCAGATGCCGTGACGGGACCGTGACGTAGGTGGTCAGGCGGGCGCCCTTGGTTCCGAGCGGGTCCTTGATCACCTGGACCAGCAGTTCCTGGCCCTCCCGCAGCAGCTGGCTGATCGATTCGTTGCGCCGCGGCGGCTCACCGTTGTTGCACAGCTCCTCGCGCTCGACCGGCGCGACGTCCGAGGCGTGCAGGAAGGCGGTCCGCTCGAGGCCGATGTCCACGAAGGCCGCATCCATGCCCGGAAGCACTCGGCACACGGTACCCTTGTAGATGCTGCCAACCAGGCCGCGGCGCCGGGTCCGCTCGAGGTGGAGTTCGGTCAGGATGCCGTTCTCCACGAGCGCAACCCGGCTCTCCTGCGGGGTGATGTTCATCAACAGTTCCGTGCCGGTCATGCATCCTCTCTTGTACTGAATCCGTGCTTCCTGCCGGCGCACGGCCAGCGGAACGCGCTGCGCGCGATCCCCACCTTAACCGATCATCGTGCCGCCACGCGGCCGTCAGGCTGTGGTCGGACCCGCCGGAGTCTCCGGCCGCTCCTCCCCGCCCCCGGCGTTCTGCACAGCCCCGTCTTCCCGGGCCGGACCATCATCCCGAAAGTGGCGTGGCCACGACTTCAGCACCGCGTGCACGAGTGTGGCCAGCGGGATCGCGAAGAACACGCCCCACAGGCCCCAGATGCCGCCAAAGATGAACACCGCCGCGATGATCGCCACCGGGTGCAGGTTGACCACCTCGGAGAACAGCAGCGGCACCAGCACGTTGCCATCCACGAACTGGATCACCCCGTAGGCGATCAGCACCCAGACGAACTCGGTGGACAGCCCGAACTGGAAGTAGGCGACCAGCGCCACCGGAATGGTGACGACGGCGGCTCCGATGTACGGGATGATCACGGAGATCCCGACCATGAACGACAGCAGCACCGCGTACTGCAGCCCGAACCAGTGGAATACGGTGAAACTCACCGCCCACACCAGGAGTATCTCGATGAACTTGCCGCGCACGTAGCTGGCGATCTTCATGTTCACCTCGTTCCACACCTGGCTCGCCAGGCGCCGGTCCCTGGGCATGAAACCCATGAACCAGTCGAGGATCGCGTCCCGGTCCTTCAGCATGAAGAAGACCATCAGCGGTATCACGATCAGATAGATCACCACCGTGACCAGGTGCTGCGCCGAGGCCAGCGAGACCTTCACGACCTGCTGCCCGAAGACCGTCGCCTCCGTGCGCATCGCTCCCATGATTTCGAAGACCTGCTCCTCCGAGACGATCTGCGGGTAGCGCTCGGGCAGCTGCAGCAGCAGCGCCTGTCCCTGGGAGATCATCACCGGCAGCTCGCGGACCAGCTGCGTGACCTGCTGCGACATCAGCGGCACCAGCCCGAAAAGCGCCGTGGCAACCAGCGCAAAGAAGCAGGCCATCACGATGATCACCGCCGCCAGCCGCGGGAGCCGCAACCGTACCAGCTTGCTCACAGCGCCCTCCAGCAGATAGGCAATGATCAGGCTGGCGAGCAGCGGGGCCAGGATGCGCCCGGCAAAGATCACCAGCAGGAAGCCGGCCAGCAGCAGAAGCGCAAGAATCACCACCTGCGGGTCGGTGAAATGCCGCTCGTACCAACGCCGCAGGACTTCGATCATGAGGAGGAACGCACCTTCTCGTAGTGGCGCGCAAAGATTACCTCGAGTTCGTCGATCACCTCGGCGGCCGGCCGGCCCTGCATCACGTGCTGGCCCATCAGTGCCGAGGTCTCGTTCAGCAGCGGACCCCGTTCCAGCATGTGATAGGTCTCGGAAAGCCGGCGCATTGCCTTGATCACGGATTCCTGCTCCGGCCGCGGAATCTCTTTCGGCTCCGGCAGCGGGGCCGCCTCGCCCTCCGGAACCTGGGCGAGCAGGAACTCGGCGAACTGCAGCAGCGTGCGCTGCTGCTCCTGCGGCAGCCTGCCGGCGATCTCGGCGAGACGCCGTGACGGATCACCGGCCTTGCCGCCGCCCGCCTTCTTGCCGAGCGCCATGTTCATCGGCGTCATCAACTGTCCGTCTCCACCTTGAGGCTGAATACCGGCATCTTGCGCCGTTCCTGCATCAGCGACAGCTCGGTGACCAGGCCGACCACCACCTGGGCGGTCACCTCCTGCATCGCCTGCCACTCCATGCGCGCCTCGCCGAGCAGCTCACCGATGTTCGGTGGCGGATTGTGACGCGCCTCCATGATGATATCCTCCAGCATGCCCGGTTTCATTTCCGGGCGGAACAGCAGAGCGTAGGTCAGCTCGTCCGGCCGAACCGCGAGCCAGCGGCCTTCGTCGTCCACCAGGGTCGGCTCCAGCCCCTCCGGCAGATCCACGCGGCCGTTCACCAGCACCAGCACGCGCCGGCCATCGACCGCCTCCGCGAGCGCGTCGCCCTCGCCGGCCGGGGTCTTGTGCGCAGTGACGAACTCCGCACGGTACATCGGATCGGCGTGGGCGGTTCCGCCCGCCTGCAGGGCCACCAGCAGGCCGCCCATGCCCAGGCCGATCACGGGACGCCTCGAGCGGCGGAATATGTCGATCAGCGCCAGCTCGTCCGACAGTTGCGGATTGTGTTCCTCGTCCGTGAGCGGCCACGCCCCTCCGAGCAGCCACAGTCCGTCGAACTGCGCCGCCGAGCCCGGCATGTCCTGCCCCACGAAGGGGCGATGGTAGGAAAAGCCGATGTCGCGCTTTTCGAGCTGTGATTCTATCAAGCCGAGGAATTCGGAATAGGTGTGCTGTACCACGCAGTAGTTCTTCATCAAGGCTCCTTGGCAGCAGTTGAGTGATGGATGCCCCGCGGCTCGCGATCCGCGTCCGTGCAGTATTCACGGACGAAGCGCAGCAGCACCTCGAGGGTGGGCACCCGAAACTTCTGGCGCGCGTGCACCAGCGAGATCGGCCGCTCCAGCGGCGGATCCAGTGCAATCGCCACCAGTTGACCCAGGGCGACTTCCTTTGCGATGACCGATTCGGAGAGCATAGACACACCCATGCCGGCGACCACCGCGCCCTTTATCGCCTCCGGGCTCCCGAGTTCCATGCACAGGTTGAGCCGGCTGCGGCTGTAGCCCTGGCGTGTCAGGTATTCCATGATCACCTCCCGGGTTCCGGAGCCCTCCTCGCGGCAGACAAAGGGCTCGTCCATGAAGTCCGCAAGGGTGACGCTGCTGCGTCCCGCAAGCCGATGATCAGGCGGCACGATCAGCCGCAGCTGGTCGATCAGGCAGGCCTGCACGACCAGGTTGCGGTTGCCGACCGGAGCCTCGACCACGCCGAGGTCGATCTCGCTCTCCTCGACCATGGCCACCACCGAATCGCTATTGCCGACGCGCAGGCTGATGCCCACATCGGGATGGCTGCGCAGGAAGGCCCCGAGCAGCGTCGGCAGCAGGTACTCGGCAACGGTGGTGCTGGCGCCGAGCACCAGCGCTCCGCCGACCGCGCCCTTGAGCTCGCGCAGGGCGTCCTCCATCTCCGCATAGGTCTCGAAGATGCGCTCCGCGTACCGGAAGACCAGGCGGCCGGCATCGGTGAGCGCCACCCGGTTGTGGGTCCGGTCGAACAAACGGGTATCCAGCTGCTCCTCCAGCTGCCGGACCTGGAAGGTCACCGCAGGCTGGGTCATGTGCAGCACCTCGGCGGCCCGCGTAAACGACAGCAGACGGGCCACGGTGAAGAACACTTGCAAGCGCCGGTCCGACATGGGCGTGGGTCTCCGGATATTCCGTCGCATGCTAGCAGGGCCGACAAGGCCGCAATAGCAGGCAGACATTCCCTGCGACAACTCGGCCCCGGGGTAGACTGGGCCAAGAACCCGGCTGATGGAGGAATAATGGGGAAGGCGTGGCAGAAGCTGAATCTCGAGGGCGGCGGCCTGCAGGCGGTCAACGCGCTGCTCGCGCAGAAGATGCGATCACGGCCACGGGCCTACATCGCGTGGATCCTGTTCCCGCTGGGTCTGCATCGATTCTACCTGCTGGAGCCGCGCGGCGGGGCAGCCTTCCCCATTCTCAGCCTGGCCGTGGCCGCAACCGCCTGGCTGGCACCGGCCTGGTGGTGGCTGCTGCCGCTTGCAGCCCTTCTGGGACTGGCCATCCACGACCTGTTCTGGATCGAGGGCCGCGTCGTCCGCCTCAACAAGGAGCTGCGGATGCAGCTGTTCCTGCGCAAGGGCAAGGCCAGTCGGCCGCCCAGGGACTACCGGGGGCGCTACATCGAGGAATCGGACGCCGAGGCCGTCAAGCGCGATCTCGACGCCTATCGGGCGACCAAGGAACGGGAACGGGCCGGGCACCCGCCGGAGAACGCCGCAACGAAGAACCCGGACGACCCGGCGCGGAGCCGCCAGCCCTCGTTCAACGAGCAGGAGGCGATGCTTCGGCAGCTCGCCAGGCGGCGGGAGAAGCGTTGACCGCGCCGGCCGGTGATTCCCTGGACGGCCGTTGCGGACTGGCCGCATCGGCGCCATCAGCATCAGGACGGGCCGATGCCACGCAGGCGCCGATAACCCGACTCGGTGATCAGGACGACGTGGACGCTGCCCGGGTAGATCCGACCCTGCGCGCGCAGCCGCTGCAGCAGTGCGGCGTGCTCTGCGGCATCGAGACGGAAGAAATCCCGGTCCTCCGTCAGCGAGCTGCGCACCGCCTTGAAGCGGCGGAAGGTGGTACCCTTCGGCACCTGGTTCAGTTCGTCGAGCTGACGCAGGCTGAGCGTGTCACGGCCACGAAACCGGATGGGACGCGGCGGTTTGCTCCGGGGCCCGGCCTGGCCATCCGGCAGGTCTGATGCATCCGACACTGTCTCGTCCTTCACGGCCTGTCTTGCGGAACCCGGCTCCAGCCTAACGCGGGACGTCACCCAGAGGGAGGATGCATGGAATTCCTGCAGGATTACGCGATGTTCCTTGCCAAGGGCCTGACCATCATCCTGATGGCCCTGGTGGTACTGGGCGCGCTGACCGCGGCATCCCAGCGTAACCGGGGTCGTGGCGACGAACAGCTCACCGTAAGGCATCTGAACCAGCGCTACCGCAACATGGAACGGGTGCTGCGGCTGCGGGTGCTGGGCTGGCGGGCACTGCGCCGGCACACCCGGGAATACCAGCGCCACCGCAAGCGGGCCGCGAAGGAACGCCCGCAGGAACAGACACGCGTCTACGTGCTGCGCTTCCATGGCGACATCCGCGCGACCCGCGTCGACAACCTGCGCGAGGAGGTCTCGGCGATCCTGACCCTGGCCCGGCCCGGATCCGACCGGGTCGTGGTCTGTCTCGAAAGTGGCGGCGGACTGGTGCCCTCCTACGGCCTCGGCGCGGCCCAGCTGGCGCGCCTGCGCGACGCCGGTCTCGATCTCACCGTTGCGGTAGACCGCGTGGCCGCCTCGGGCGGCTACCTGATGGCCGCGGTCGCCAACCGCATCACGGCCGCGCCCTTCGCGGTGGTAGGCTCCATCGGTGTCGTTGCCCAGATCCCGAACGTGAACCGGCTGCTGAAACGGCACGACGTCGACATCGAACTGCTGACCGCGGGCCAGCACAAGCGGACGCTCACGATCCTGGGCAAGAACACGCCCGAGGGTCGCGCCAAGTTCCAGGAGGAACTCGAGGAGACCCACGGGCTGTTCAAGGCCTACCTGCAGCGTTTCCGTCCCCAGCTCGATCTCGAACGGCTGGCCACCGGCGAACACTGGTACGGCGAGCGCGCCCTGGACCTGCAGCTGGTCGACGAGCTGCGCACCAGCGACGACCTGTTGATGGCCCTCGCCCGCGAATTCGAGCTCTACGAGGTGATCTTCAATCGCCGCCAGCCAATGAGCCGACGGATCGGCATCGCCTTCCAGGAAGCGGTGGACCGCCTGCTCCAGCGCTGACCCCAACCCCGGAACCCCGGGGAACAGATTTCAAATCTGTCCCCCGGGAGCGGCCTCCGTGGGGGCCTCCGTGGGAGCGGCCTCCGTGGGAGCGGCTTCCAGCCGCGATGGTTTTGGGGAAGGCAGGATATCGCGGCTGGAAGCCGCTCCCACGTTTTGGGGAAGGCAGGATATCGCGGCTGGAAGCCGCTCCCACGGAGCCCCCCGGAGCCCCCCACGACGGTCGCGCTGCGGTCAGGCCGCCTTGAGCAGCAGTCGATTGAGCCGGGAAACGAAGCCCGACGGATCGTCGAGCTGACCGCCCTCGGTCAGCAGGGCCTGCTCGAACAGCAGCGTCGCGAGGTCGTCGAATTCGGCGCCATCCGCGGCCTTCAGACGCTGGACCAGCGGGTGGGTCGGGTTCACCTCCAGCACCGGCTTGCTGCCAAAGGTCTGCTGCCCCGCCTGCTTCATCAGCTCCTGCAGGTACAGTGCCATCTCGTGCTCGCCGAGCACGATGCAGGCCGGGGATTCCACCAGTCGCTGTGAGGCCCGCACGGTCTCCACGCGATCGCCGAGGGTCCTGCCGATGCGCTCCGGGAGGTCGCCGAGCGCCTCCTTCGCCTTGTCCTCACCCTCTGCGTCCTTGCCCTCGGCGTCCTTGTCCACCAGATCGCCGAGATCCAGGTCCCCCTTCGCCACCGATTTGATCGGCGTGCCGTCGAATTGGTCGAGGTGGGACAGCAGCCACTCGTCGACGCGGTCGGACAGCAGCAGCACCTCGATGCCGTGCTTGCGGAAGATCTCGAGGTGCGGGCTGTTGCGCGCCGCGGCGGGGTTGTCGGCGGTGACCACGTAGATCGCCTTCTGGCCCTCCTTCATGCGCGCCTTGTAGTCGGCGAGCGACACGTTCTGGGTGTCGTCGCTGTTGTGCGTGCTGGCGAAGCGCAGCAGCCTTGCGATCTGCTCCCGGTTGCCGTAGTCCTCGCCCGGCCCTTCCTTGAGCACCCGACCGAACTGGGTCCAGATCTCCGCGTACTTCTCGGGCTCCTTTTCCGCGATGGACTCCAGCAGGCCGAGGATCTTCTTCACCGAGCCCGAGCGGATGCCGTCGACCAGGCGGTTGCTCTGCAGGATCTCGCGCGAGACGTTCAGCGGCAGGTCGGAGGAGTCGACCACGCCGCGCACGAAGCGCAGGTAGCTCGGCAGCATCTTCTCCGCATCGTCCATGATGAACACGCGCTTCACATAGAGCTTCACGCCGTGGCGCTGGTCGCGGTCCCAGAGATCGAAGGGCGCGCGTTTCGGGACGTAGAACAGCGTGGTGTACTGCTGCTTGCCCTCGACATGGCTGTGCACCCAGGCGGCCGGGTCCTCGAAGTCGTGGGCGACGTGCTTGTAGAACTCCCGGTACTCCTCGTCGGTGATGTCGCCCTTCGCGCGCGTCCACAGCGCGCTCGCGCGGTTCACGGTCTCCCACTCGTCGGTGGGCTTGCCCTCGTCGTCGAGCTTCGGCATCCGGATCGGGAAGGAGACGTGGTCGGAATAGCGGGTGATGATGTGGCGCAGCCGGTAGGCCTCCAGGAACTCGTCGGCATCCTCCTTCAGGTGCAGGATCACCTCGGTGCCCGGCTCGGCCCGGCTGGTGTTCTCGAGCGTGTAGCTACCGGTACCGTCCGACTCCCAGCGGACCGCGGCGTCCTCCGGCGCATCGGCGCGGCGGGTCTCCAGGGTCACGCGGTCGGCCACGGTGAACGAGGAGTAGAAACCGACCCCGAACTGGCCGATCAGCAATGCGTCCTTCTGCTGGTCGCCGGTCAGCCGGTTCAGGAATTCCTTCGTTCCCGAACGCGCAATGGTCCCGATGTTCTCGACGACCTCGTCCCGGGACATCCCCACGCCGTTGTCGCTCACGCGGATCTCGCGCTTCTCCCGGTCAAAGCTCACGTCGATATGCAGCTCGCCCGGCTGGACGATGGCCCCGGGGCTGGCCAGGGCCTCGAATCGGAGCTTGTCACAGGCGTCGGCCGCATTGGAGATCAGCTCGCGCAGGAAGATCTCCCGGTTGGAGTACAGCGCATGCACCATCAGGTGCAGCAGCTGGCTGACCTCGGTCTCGAAACGGCGTTCTTCACGTTGGGTTTCAGTCATGGTCCTTGGCATCCCTCTGGCAATTGAATCTCGTATCTCGCTCCGCGGGAGGTGGGGGCGACCTTCGGCGTTTTCAAGGGCTGCCGCCGGGAACCACCGGCCCCCTCCCCGCCTGCGGGTGGGGGTTGGGGAGGGGGCGCGGCCGGCGGGCGAAAAAAAACCGCCGGCGTCGCCGCCGGCGGCTTCGTCACGGTCCGGAAGGACCGCCGAGCGTCAGGAACCCGATCTCATTCGTTGACCGGGGACTCCGGGTCGAACATGTAGGCCATGATGTCGGCAATCGCCTGTTCGTCCAGGAACCCGCTATGCCCAAAGCGCGGCATGTTCGTGCAGGGAAAGTACACGTGCGGGTTGTAGATCATGTCGTAGGCGTACTTCAGCATCGCCTCGCTGGTACCGCGGGTCTTGCCATAGCCGGTCAGGCTCGGCCCCAGATTGCCCCCGGTACGGTCGGTGGCCAGCTGGTGGCAGTTGTAGCAATTGCCGCCCACGTCGCGAGCGCTGTGGTCATCCGTTTTGTGACCCACGCGGTAACCGAAACCGGACCAGGCCAGTTCCCGGCCCCGCTCCCAGTCGCCCAGCTCGATGCCGCCTTCCGGATACACGATGGACTCGGCGGCCGCCGCGCGGACTGCCTCCAGGGTCTCCTGGTCCGGATCCCCACCACCGATGACCGAACAGGCCTTGTGCAGGTCGTCCTGCACCATGCGCTGCCGGGTGGTTCCCCCTTCCTGGACCTCCTGGTCCAGAACGAAGCCATTGGCTTCGAAGATCAGGTGTTCCGCGAGTTCCTCCGGCGTCATGGCGGTGTAGTCAACCGCGTTGCTCTTGTCTGCGTCGGCGACCGCACAGCCGCCGGCGATGAAGATGGTTGCGAGGGCCGCGATACCGGCCGCGATCGGCGTCTTCTTCAACATATCTCGAATCTCCTTGTGCGTCCGGAATCAGCGCTTCATGTCGGGCAGGATGGCCGGCTGGCCACGAGACGCGTCGGTCCAGTAGGACATCAGCGCGATCGACGCATCGCCGTCCGGATTGATGCGCGGCATGCGCATCTGCCAGTAGCAGCCGCGGATCCGGTGCTGGCTGCTGCGCACATTGTCGTGACCGACCCGGAACGCGGGCCACGACATCGCCTTGGTCCACTCTTGCGGCACGTCCTTGCTCGGCAGCACGGATGCGCGGATCCGCTTGCCCGACTCGCCGTGGCAGGTGTTGCAATTGAAGTCGGCAATGCCGGAGCGGCGGTAGAACATCACCTCACCGGCGTCCCGCATCGCGATCTCCAGCGGGTGATCGAGCGGGTTGTTCCACTCCATACCGTTGGACTGCATGGCGATATAGGTCTGGATCTTCATGTGATCGGAACCCGAGCCGTGCCGCCGGGCGACGGCCGGATCGTCCGCTGCGAACCCCTGGACCTCGGTCATGCAGTGCACGATGCGGTTCTCGAGATCCATGACCCGGTCGGTGTCCTCGAAGTAGCGCGGCAGCTCGACGTACGCACCTTCCAGGACCCCGGGGCCCTTGCCGAAGTCGCAGGCCTCCATCGACACGTTGTTGGGGCCGCGCGGCGTATGGAACAGATCCTCGCCGTCCATCCCAGTCCACATCGCCGGGTTGTCAGCCATCATGAGCAGGTTCTGCTCACTCTGCGTGAGATAGGCGGAATCAACCGAGTCGATCAGATCCTGAAGGACCTCCTCCGGCGGCTTTTCGGCATGGGCAGTCGCCCCAAGAGCCAGTGCCACGGGCAGCGCGAGCAAGGCTTTTTTGAACATGGAAACCTCCATCACAGGGTTGTCTTCGTTATTGGCGGCCCGGACCCGACGGATCACGTACCTCCATTCATCCTGCTAATGCGAGCATCCCCTGTCAACAGAAACGGAACATCAGCGTATGCCAACGTTCTAAGTCTGATTTTGCGGGGATAACACCAACATCGAGAGGGGGGACGGTCGTGACTGGATGATTATTCCTGCACCCGGCGAGAAACTTCCGGCCGGCCCGGGCACGGCGACGTCGCTTGCCCGGGAGGGGACATCGTGGACCCCGACGACGACGCACGGGCTTCGTGCGCGAGCAGCCACGCCTTCACATCCGCAAGAGGTCCGCGGCGGTTGCCCGCGTAGCCCCCGGTCGCGCCGTTTCCACCTCCGCCTGCGGGCACCACGCGGTGACAGGGTATGAACAGGGGCCACGGGTTGGCCCGGCAGGCCTGACCGACCGCACGCGGCGCGGAACCGATCGCGTCGGCGATCTGGCCGTAGCTGCGGGTCTCCCCGACGGGAATCGCGCACAGCGCGGCCCACACCCTGCGGGCATGCACAGATCCCGGAGGCACGTCGTCAGGCGCACGCCAGCACCCGGGATCCAGAAAGAAGTCCCTGGGTTCGAAGGGAACGGGAACCGGCGTTCCGGTTCCGAAGAAACCGCGACGCCCGGCGTGCAGCCGGCCATGGTCCTGCGCGGGCGCAGGATCTCCGCCGGCCTCCGCGTCGGTCCATGCGGCCGCGAGCAGCCCGCCGCCCGGCGCCCAGGCCCAGACGAAGGAAAGCGCCAGACCCTCAGAGGTGCAGCGCTGCGAATTCACCACCACGATGCAGGTACCGCCGTGAAGGCGAGGCCATCACGCGAGGGTACCGGGGCACCCTGATCCGGGCGGCCCTCGCCACGCACGCGGTCTTCGGCCAACGGCGCAGATCCGCGGGAGCCGCCCGGGCACCCGGGCGGTCTCCCCAGTGCCCGGGATGGACCGCCCACGGCGCGCGCTGACGAACCGGGTCAGCCCGACTTGCCCTGGCGGACGGCCTTGACGTCTTCCTTGATCCGGGCCGCCTTGCCGGTCCGGTCACGCAGGTAGTAGAGCTTGGCCCGGCGCACCCTGCCGCGACGCTTCACCTTGATGTCGGCGACCAGCGGACTGTGGGTCTGGAATGCCCGCTCGACACCGGTTCCCGAGGAGATCTTCCGCACGGTGAAGGCGGAGTTCAGGCCGCGGTTGCGCTTGGCGATCACCACCCCCTCGAAGGCCTGGAGGCGCTCGCGGTCTCCCTCGCGGACCTTGACCTGGACCACGACCGTGTCGCCGGGGCCAAAATCCGGTACCGAGGGCTTCATCTGCTCGGCTTCCAGCTGCTGAATAATGCTGTTCATCGTCAAAACCTCAGTCATCGCCATTGCGGCCACCAGCGGCATCTCTCCGCAGGCAGCGGTATTCGTCCAGCAGGGCCGCGTCCTCCGGCCCGGGGGCAAGCCGCGCCAGCAGGTCCGGCCTGCGCTCCCATGTTCGCCCCAGCGCCTCCCGGCGGCGCCAGCGCTCGATCTGCGCATGATGCCCGGTCAACAGCTCCGGCGGCACCGCGCGACCGGCCACGACCTCCGGCCGGGTGTAGTGCGGGCAGTCCAGCAGGCCCTCGGTGAAGGAGTCCTGCGTCGCCGAGTCGTCGTGCCCCAGCGCGCCCGGTAGCAGCCGCACACAGGCATCGATCACGGCCATGGCCGCCAGTTCGCCACCGGAGAGCACATAGTCCCCCAGCGACCACTCCTCGTCCACTTCCGACTCCAGCAGACGCTCGTCGATGCCTTCGTAGCGGCCACAGACCAGCGCCAGCCTCGGCAGGCCGGCAAACCGGCGCACGGCAGCCTGATCGAGCGGCCGCCCCTGCGGGGTCAGCGCAATCACGCGCGCCGGTCCCGGATCCGCCTCGCGGATCGCGGCCAGGGCCGCGGCCAGGGGTTCGTACTGCATCACCATGCCCGGCCCGCCGCCGTAGGGGCGATCGTCCACCGCCTGGTGCGCTCCACTGCCCCAGCGCCGCGGATTCCAGCAGTGCAGTTCGTACAGACCCTGCTCGGCGGCGCGCCGCGTCACCCCGAACGCGCCAACCGACTCGACCAGTTCGGGAAACAGTGTGACCACATCGAAGCGCATCGCGGTCCTCAGAATTCCGGATCCCAGTCGACCTGTACGCGACCCGCCTCGAGGTCCACGTCCGTCACGTAACGCCCCCGTACCCACGGGATCAGACGCTCGCGTTCTCCCTGCACCACCATCACGTCATTCGCGCCTGTCTCGATGAAGCCCTCGATCCGGCCCAGGGACTGGCCTTCCACCGTCTCCACCTTCAGGCCCTGGAGGTCGGCCCAGTAAAACTCGCCCTCGTCGGGCGGCGGCAGCCAGTCGCGCTGGATCGCAAGTGCGCAGCCGATCAGGGCCTGCGCTGCATCCCGGTCGACCGTCTCACGGAACTTCAGCACGACCCCACGACCATGGGCCCGTCCGGCCTCGACCTCGAGACGTTCCCAGCGACCGGCGCGTTCGACCCAGAGTTCCGGAAAGCCGGCGATCGCGCCCCGAGGTTCGGTCTCGGAGAAGACGCGGACGAAACCCTTCACCCCGTACACGCCGGAGATGCGCCCGACGATCAGGCGCTTCGCCCCGGGCTCTTCCACGGGCGCGTCCCCTGCTTCCGCGTTACCCGGCGGCGGCGACCTGCTTGCGGTGTTCCTTGATCAGCCGACCGACGCGCTCTGAGGTCGAGGCGCCACGCTCGAGCCAGTGATCGACACGGGCCAGATCGATCTGCATCGGGATCTCCTGACCCCGGGCGACAGGGTTGAAGAACCCGATCCGCTCGATGTAGCCGCTGTCGCGACGGGCTCGCGAGTCGGTGACCACGATCTGGTAGAAGGGCGCGCGCTTTGCTCCGCGACGGGACAAACGAATGGTAACCATGCCTGCTCTGGACCTCGGAAGCTTCGGGGTTCTTGAGTGAACGCGAAAGTATAACGCATCGGGAGCACGACACAACCTGTGCCCCGCCGTGGGAGCGGCTTCCAGCCGCGATGGTTTCGGCAAGGGGGAATCGCGGCAAGAGGCCGCTCCTACCGGAACGGGAAACCGCCACCACCCCCTGGGCCAAAGCGTGGGAGCGGCTTCCAGCCGCGATGGTTTCGGTGACGCGCAATCGCGGCCAGAGGCCGCTCCTACCGGAACGGGAAACCGCCACCACCCCCTGGGCCACAGCGTGGGAGCGGCTTCCAGCCGCGATGGTTTCGGTGACGCGCAATCGCGGCCAGAGGCCGCTCCTACCGGAACGGGAAAACGCCACCACCCCCTGGGCCACAGCGTGGGAGCGGCTTCCAGCCGCGATGGTTTCGGTGACGCGCAATCGCGGCCAGAGGCCGCTCCTACCGGAACGGGAAACCGCCACCACCCCCTGGGCCACAGCGTGGGAGCGGCTTCCAGCCGCGATGGTTTCGGTGACGCGCAATCGCGGCCGGAGGCCGCTCCTACCGGAACGGGAAACCGCCGGGGCCGCCTCCAGGGCCACCGGGTCCGCCCATGCCGCCCATGCGGCCGCCCAGGGAGCGCATCATCTTGCTGGCCCCGCCCTTGGAGAACTTCTTCATCGCCTTGCTCATCTGGGCATGCTGCTTCAGCAGGCGGTTCACATCCTGGATCTGGCAGCCGGAACCGGTGGCGATACGGCGCTTGCGCGAGCCCTTGATGAGTTCCGGACGCCGGCGCTCCTGCTCCGTCATCGAGCCGATCACCGCCATCATCCGACGGATCTCCAGGTCATTGGCCTGCGTCTTGACCGCCTCCGGCAACTGACCGGCGCCGGGCAGCTTTTCCAGCAGGCTGCCGATGCCACCCATTCGCTGCATCTGGGACAGCTGGTCGTGCAGATCGTTGAAATTGAAGCCGCGCCCCTTCTTGAGCTTGCGCGCGAGCCTTTCCGCCTTGTCCTGATCGACCTGCCGTGTGGCCTCCTCGACCAGGGTCAGCACATCACCCATGCCCAGGATGCGCGAGGCCACGCGTTCCGGGTGGAAGGGTTCCAGCGCGTCCGGCCGTTCTCCCATGCCCATGAACTTGATCGGCACGCCGGTGATCTTGCGCACCGACAGGGCGGCCCCGCCGCGGGCGTCACCGTCGGCCTTGGTCAGTACCACACCGGTCAGCGGCAGGGCGTCCCCGAAGGCCCGCGCGGTGGTCGCCGCATCCTGGCCGGTCATCGCATCGACCACGAAGAGGGTCTCGATCGGATCGACCGCCTGATGCAGCGACTGGATCTCGGCCATCATCGCGTCGTCGATGTGCAGCCGGCCGGCCGTGTCCACCAGCAGCACGTCCTTCATCTCGCGGCGCGCGCGCTCCACCGCCGCGCCGGCAATCGCCTCCGGGCGTTGCGCCGTATCGCTTGGGTAGAAGGTGACACCGACCTGGCCGGCCAGGGTCTCGAGCTGCTGGATCGCGGCCGGCCGGTAGACGTCACAGCTGACCACCGCCACCTTCTTCTTTTCGCGCTCGCGGAGCAGTCGGGCCAGCTTGCCCACGCTGGTCGTCTTGCCGGCTCCCTGGAGGCCGGCCACCAGGACCACCGCCGGCGGCTGGCTGGCGAGATTCAACCCCGCGCCGGTGCCGCCCATCACCTGCACCAGCTCGTCGTGCACCACCTTGATCAGGGCCTGACCGGGTGTCAGGCTTCCGACGACCTCCCGGCCGGCGGCCTTCTGCCGGACCTCGGTGATGAACTCCCGAACCACCGGCAGGGCAACGTCCGCCTCGAGAAGGGCCATGCGCACCTCGCGCAGGGCGTCCTGGATGTTGTCCTCGGTCAGCCGGGCGTGACCCTTTAGGCGCTTGACCGTTGCCTGGAGGCGGCTGGAAAGGCCGTCGAACATGTCTGCTCCCATACTGTGGAAAAATACCCGCTGCAGTGTACCGTCTGCGGCCACCGCGATGCATTGTCCGCCCGATGCGTGGATAATCGCGGGTCATGAGCACCGTCATCGGCCTGATCGCCATCGCCCTGTACATGGTGACCACCGGCTACCTGATCGTGTCCGCACGCAGGGGGCCGCCGACTCCCGCGCAGCCACGCGGTCCCCTCGTCGTCTGGGCCCTCGCGCTGGCGGTCCACCTGGGTGCCCTGTCGCAGTTGCTCGCGACCGACGCGGGACTGAATCTCTGCCTCGGCAACGCCCTGGCGGCCGCGCTGTGGCTGGTCGCGCTCCTGCTCTGGCTGGCCGCGCTGCGCCATCCGCTGGCCATCATGGGCGTGATCGTGCTGCCGCTGACCGCGCTGGCGCTGCTGGTGGCACTGACCTGCGACGAGGGACGGCGCATCACGACGACCCCCTACGTCGAGATCCACATCATGCTGGCCGCGCTGGGCTGGGCCTTTCTTGCGTTGTCCACCGTGCAGGCCGCCGTGATGGCGGCACAGCACCGCGCGCTTCACGAGCATCGCGCCCAGGGCCTGGTGCGGCACCTGCCGCCGCTCTTCTCCATGGAGCTGTGGCTGTTCCGGATGATCTTCGTCGGCTGGGTCTTTCTCACGCTCAGCCTGGCCAGCGGCTTGATCTTTCTCGAGGACCTGTTCGCCCAGCACCTGGTGCACAAGTCGGTGCTGTCGATCCTCGCCTGGATCATGTTCTCGGTACTGCTGATCGGGCGCTGGCGCTTCGGCTGGCGGGGCTCGCGCGCGCTGGCCTGGACCACCGGCGGATTCGTCAGCCTGGTACTCGCCTACTTCGGTTCCAAGCTGGTGCTGGAAGTGATACTGCAGCGCATCTGACGCCTCCGGCACCGGCCGCTCAGGCCCCCGGAGGGGGCGGGCGCCCCGGCTTGTCTGGCGAGGCGATCTCGTAGCGAACTTTCCGCGTGGTCCACTAGCCCCTAGAATTCAAACGCGACACGGCTCGCGCGAGGAACCGCCGCTTGGACGACATCCCGCTGTCTGCACTGTTCGCCGTACTGTTCGTTCTGTTCCTGCTGTCGGCCTTCTTCTCCGGCTCGGAGACGGCCCTGATGGCCGTGAACCGTTACCGGATGCGCCACAAGGCTCAGCAGGGCCACGTCGGCGCCCGGCTGGCCGCGCGCCTGCTGGATAGGCCGGACCGGCTGATCGGGCTGATCCTGCTCGGCAACAACTTCGTCAACATCCTGATCACGCAGATAGCGACATTCATTGGCTGGCGTCTCTTCGGGGACACCGGCGTGGCCATCGCCACCGGCCTGCTCACCCTGGCGCTGCTGATCTTCGCCGAAACCGCGCCAAAGACCGTCGCCGCGCTGCACAGCGAGCGGATCGCCTACCCCGCCGCCTGGATCTACAGCGGCCTGCTGAGGGTAATGTGGCCGGTGGTCTTCGTGATCAATCTTCTCGCCAACGGCGTTCTCCGGCTGTTCGGAATCCGGCTGGACGATCGACACCGTGCGGCACTGAGTTCCGACGAACTCCGTTCGGTAGTCGCGGAGGCGGGTGCGCTGATCCCGCCCAGGCACCAGCGCATGCTGATCAACCTGCTGGACCTCGAGCGTGCCACCGTCGAGGACATCATGATCCCGCGCAACGAGATCGTGGCACTGGACCTGGAGGAAGACTGGAACGATGTGCTGGAGCAGATCCTCACCAGCAGCTTCACCCGCCTCCCGGTGATCGAGGGCGAGATGGACCGGGTGATCGGATTCGTGCACATGCGCGACGTGCTCGCGCTGAAGAACCGGGAGTCGTTCGGCCCGGAGGACCTGCGCCAGGTGATCACGCCCCCCTACTTCATCCCCGCCGGCACGGCACTGAACCGGCAGCTGATCAAATTCCAGCAGCAGAAGCGGCGGATCGGGCTGGTCGTGGACGAGTACGGCGACATCGAGGGACTGGTCACCCTCGAGGATCTGCTCGAGGAGATCGTCGGCGAATTCACCACCGACTCGCCGATGATGGGCGACGAGCTGCTGCGCCAGCCGGATGGCAGCGTGGTCGTCGATGGCGGCATCCACCTGCGCGAACTGAACCGCGCGCTCGGACTGCGGCTGCCGGTGGATGGGCCGAAGACCCTTAGCGGCCTGATCGTGGAGCACCTCGAGGACATCCCCGAGGCCCCGGCCAGCGTGCGGATCGACGGAGTGGTGATGGACATCGTCAAGATCAAGAGCAACACCATCCGCACGGTGCGCATCCCGCCACCCGCCTTCCCGCCGGAGGAGCCGGCCTGATGGCGCGTGCCCGCCCTCAGTACGTCTGCCGCGAGTGCGGCGCCACCAGTGCCAAGTGGGCGGGGCAGTGCGGCGACTGCGGGGCATGGAACAGCCTGGAGGAGTTCCAGGCCAGCACCGCCGCCCAGGGTCCGCGTGCCGGCGGCTATGCCGGGGAGGCTGCGCGCGTCACCCGCCTTGGCGAGGTGCCGGTGGCGGCAACGCCCAGGGTCTCGACCCGGATCTCGGAACTGGACCGCAGCCTCGGCGGGGGACTGGTCCCGGGTTCCGTGGTGCTGATCGGCGGCGACCCCGGCATCGGAAAGTCGACCCTGCTCCTGCAGGTGCTCGCGATGCTGCCCGCCGAGCAGACACTCTACGTCACCGGCGAGGAATCGGCACAGCAGGTCAGCCTGCGCGGGCACCGGCTCGGCCTGGACTGCTCGGGACTGCGCCTGCTCACAGAGACCCAGGTGGAGAACGTAATCGCGACCAGCGAACGGGAACGCCCCCGGGTACTGGTGATCGACTCCATCCAGACGCTTTACACGGCGGCACTGCAGTCGGCGCCGGGCTCTGTGTCGCAGGTCAGGGAGAGCGCGGCGGCGCTGGTGCGGCTGGCGAAGCAGCGGGACATCACCGTGATCCTGGTCGGCCACGTGACCAAGGACGGTCAGCTCGCGGGCCCGCGGGTACTCGAGCACATGGTCGACACCGTGCTGTACTTCGAGGGGGATCCGGGAGGACGCTACCGGATGCTGCGCGCGGTGAAGAACCGCTTCGGCGCGGTGAACGAGCTGGGCGTGTTCGCGATGCAGGAGGACGGGCTGAAGCCGGTGGCCAACCCGTCCGCGATCTTCCTGTCACGGCACAGCCGGCCGGTCTCCGGCAGCGTGGTGATGGTGACCCGGGAGGGCACGCGGCCGCTGCTGGTGGAGGTACAGGCCCTGGTGGCCGAGAGCCACGCGCCGCAGCCGCGCCGTGTGACCCTGGGTCTGGAACAGAACCGGCTGATCATGCTGCTCGCAGTGCTCAGCCGCCACGGCGGCATTGCGCTGTTCGACCAGGACGTCTTCATCAACGTGGTCGGCGGCGTGCGGGTATCGGAAACGGCGGCGGACCTGCCGATGCTGGTCGCGGCGCTGTCGTCGCTGCGCGACCGCCCGCTGGGCCCGGAACTGGTCTGCTTCGGCGAGATCGGCCTGTCGGGCGAGGTGAGACCGGTTCCGAACGGCGAGGAGCGGCTCTCGGAGGCGTCGAAGCACGGCCTCACCCGCGCGATCATCCCCGCCGGAAACCGGATCCGCAGGAAGATCGCGGGCATGCAGATCGAGCCCGTGGAACACCTTTCGGACGCGCTGGAGCTGGTTTGAAGGTGGGGTCGGCAC